>JAKUQR010000007.1:0-58788 GCA_022450155.1 Gammaproteobacteria bacterium
TGCCCAAGGACCGTGTCGAGACTCATCGCTACGGGAGCCTTCCCGATGGTGCGTATTGGACGTCGAAAATACGTGTCTAAACAGGTCGTTTTGGACTGGGTTGAGGCCCAAACAAGATATTATTCAGGGTGCGTGGAGTCGGTGCTATCTCAATCAGGAGACAGCCTATGCGACTCTATAAACGTAACGGCGTCTACCACGTTACCTACCAATCAAGAGGTGGAAAACAGGTTAGACGCTCTCTTAAAACCCGTGAAAAGAGAATAGCCGAGCAAAGGGCAGCCAAGCTCGAACTGACAATCCATGAGGTGCATCTTTTCGGCAAGGAACCTGCCCGGAGTTTCAAAGAGTTGATGCTCAACTATCTACAAGCCAAGCAAACAAGCAAAGGATTTGCGCGTCTACAGTATGCGTGTAGGCCTCTGATTGAATACTTCGCTGACAACGATGTGACTCAGCTCAATGAAACCCATGTGGAGCAGTACATTACTTGGCGTTCCCAGTCGGTTACCGATGGGACCATCAAGCGTGAAGTGGGTGCCTTATCTGCTGCTTTCAATCATGCCATAAGGAAACAGAAATGGCGGATTGAGAACCCCTGTCGTCTAGCGGAAAGACCTAAAGAGCCCAAGGGCAGGGTGCGGTATCTGACCCATGCTGAGGCCCAGAGACTGTTGCAGGCCGCTGAATCACCTGTGAACGCCGAAGGGATGGCCCTTACCAGTCAGTACAAATCCCCTGTCTTAAGTGACTTTATTGAACTGGCTCTGAATACCGGTTGTCGTAAAGGAGAGCTGCTCAACCTTAAGTGGGAAAACATCGATTTCTCGACTCGTCTTCTCCATCTGGAGGTAACCAAGAGTGGGGAATGGCAGACAGTTCCCATCAATGAGGCTGCAAGGCAGGTTCTGGTACGACGAATGCGGTTGAGGGATGAAATCTGCCCTGATACACAGTGGGTCTTCTTTCATGTTGTACCGGCTCTTAATACAAAGGTAGGGGATAGGGTCAAGAATGTGAGAAAAGCCTTCTCTACGGCCTGTAGGCGCGCAGGGATAGGCAACTTCCATATCCATGACCTACGCCACACCTTTGCCAGTTGGCTTGTGATGGAAGGTGTGCCGCTCTTTGAGGTGAGCAAACTGCTCCGTCATGCCAGTATCCAGATGACAGAACGGTATGCCCATTTGGCCCCGGATTACCTGCATGATGCAGTGGCTAGTCTCGGATTTTCAGCACGTTTTCAGCACACTGAAAAACCAAGGAGACAGTGCTCTACCAGAATGACTTAAATACAAGTGCTAAATGGTCGGGGTGAGAGGATTTGAACCTCCGGCCCCTGCCTCCCGAAGGCAGTGCTCTACCAGGCTGAGCTACACCCCGACGATGAGATTGAATGATAGGCCGCCGCTATCCTTGTTTAGCAGGTTCTTCAGTAGGTTCGGGATACCGAGAACTCTGCCAACTTCGATAGGGCATTTCTATAGTCAGATGGAGGCAGGAGTTCCAGAGCCTGTTGCGCCTGTGCAGCATACTCTCCTGCGATACGGGAAGTGTACGCAAGGGAGTCAGTGGATTCAATGATGGCGACAATGGTATCAAACTGAGATCGGTCTCCCGTTGATATGGCAGCCTGGATGAGTCTGTTGTCGCTCGGTGTGCACACACGCAGCGCATGGATCAGGGGCAGAGTCACCTTGCCGTCGGCAAGATCATCGCCAGTGTTCTTGCCGATATCTTCTGTTTCAGAGCGATAGTCCAGTGCATCGTCAATAATTTGGAATGAGATGCCGATGTTGAGTCCAAATTCAGCAAGCGCTGACTCCGTGGCTGGTGCCGCGTTGGCTAGCAGGGCGCCAATCTGGGCCGCTGATTCAAACAGTTTGGCCGTTTTACGGGTGATCGTCTCGAGGTAGTCAGCCTCGCTCACGTTTGGTGAGTTTGCATTCAGCAATTGAAGCACCTCACCTTCAGAGATTCGATTAGTCGTTGCTGCCATGATCCGCATGACTGACATTCGATCTACAGCGACCATCATTTCGAAGGCTCTGGAATAGAGAAAGTCACCGACTAATACGCTTGCGGGGTTGCCCCAGACCGCATTCGTGGTTTTACGCCCACGTCGTAGATCTGACTTGTCGACGACATCATCGTGTAGGAGCGTGGCCGTATGGATGAATTCAATCACTGCACCAAGGTCGATGTGCGCGGTGCCCTGGTAGCCGAGCGACCGAGCCGCCAGCAACAGGGTTATTGGCCGTAACCGCTTGCCGCCAGCATCAACGATGTAGCGACCGATTTCCCGTATAAGCGGAACATCAGACTCAATTTGATTTTCAATGTGTCGATTGATCGCAGAAAGGTCATCTGAGACAAGTGACATGATCTCGTCAAGCAATGTGGTTGGATGCGTTGCTGCTGGGCGCAACTGTCTCTTGTTTGGCTGCAACCTAGATGGTGTTGGCATGGGTCGACTGCTCTTTTTGCTGTAGTTGCCAGTTGAACACCAATTGACGGTGGTCGACTGATGAAATAAAATTCGGCGCCGATTTAAAGCTATTTGCGTCTAGATCACCCCAATACTGCCGGAATATCAGCGGAGACACAATAATGTATGCGGTTGTTAGAACAGGCGGCAAGCAGTACCGGCTTGGAGTTGGAGACAGTGTCAAAGTCGAAAAACTACCCGATGAGGTCGGCAATATTGTTGAATTATCACAGATACTGATGGTCTCGGATGGGAGTGAGGTAAAAGTGGGTACGCCACTTGTGGCAGGCGCATCGGTCAAGGCAGAAATTGTAGGGCACGGTCGCGACAAAAAAATAAGAGTGTTTAAAATGAAACGCCGGAAACAGTATCGCCGTACCCAAGGTCATCGACAAGCGTTTACTCAGTTGAAAATTACCGAGATAAACGCCTAAGGTCAGTCTCAGAGGAATAGATTCATGGCACACAAGAAAGCAGGAGGGAGTTCCAGGAACGGCCGAGACTCTGAATCAAAGAGGCTTGGCGTTAAGCGATATGCCGGTGAGGCCGTGCGCGCAGGTAATATCATAATACGCCAGCGTGGCAGTTCATTTCATCCGGGTGTGAACGTCGGCATGGGTAAAGACTTCACTTTGTTTGCTCTTGCAGAAGGTAAAGTCAAGTTCGAGGTTAAAGGTCCTAAGAGTCGAAAAACCGTGAGCGTGCTTGCAGAAAGCTGAGCGATTGTTACAGAGGTTCCGTGAAACGCCCCGCTAAATGAGCGGGGTTTTTTGTAACGGGTTGACACCTGATGAAATTCGTAGACGAAGCTACTATTGAAGTTCTTGCCGGCAAAGGCGGAGACGGATGCCTGAGTTTCAGGCGTGAAAAATTTGTGCCGCGCGGTGGACCTGATGGTGGTGATGGTGGTCGAGGGGGTGATGTTGTGCTTGTGGCCGATGGCGGGATCAATTCGTTGGCGCAGTTCCGGTATAAACGAAAGTTTTCAGCTGTTGACGGCAAAGGAGGAGCAGGCCGAAATCGGACAGGTGCTGGCGGTGAAGACTGTCGCATCCGCGTTCCGGCAGGAACGTTGGTATATGACGCGGATACCAAAGAAAGAATCACGGATATTAATCGATCGGACACAACATTTGTGGTAGCGCAAGGTGGCCGTGGTGGGGTCGGCAACATCCGCTTTAAGTCCAGCACCAATCGGGCGCCAAGGCGGACTGTGCCGGGGACACCGGGTGATGCACGCACACTTCGTCTCGAACTACAGGTTTTGGCAGATGTAGGCCTGCTGGGGCTTCCTAATGCGGGTAAGTCGACATTTCTGCGTGCTGTGTCGCAAGCAAGACCCAAAGTCGCTGACTATCCATTTACAACATTACACCCTCAACTCGGCGTTGTTGATATTGATGTGGACAGCAGTTTCGTGATTGCAGACATACCTGGGCTTATCGACGGTGCCGCAGCAGGTGCCGGCTTAGGGGTCCGCTTCCTCAATCACCTGAGGCGGACCCGGCTTCTCCTGCATATGGTGGATGTCGGGCCTGAGATATCGAACGACCCGGTGGCGGATATTAAGACGGTTGAAAACGAGCTTGCCGCATTTGACCCCGACCTTGCGAGCCGACCACGCTGGCTCGTGTTGAATAAGGTAGATCTGATGTCGGATGAGGAAGCTGACCAAATTCTCCAGACTCTGGTTGAATCGCTGAGTTGGACATCACCCAGCTTTGTTGTTTCCGGTTTAACGGGCAAAGGGTGTCGCGAGTTAGTGTTTGGGGTTCAAGGCTGGCTTACAAAACAGGATCAATCGACCCGACAATGAAAACAACGGATAGGCGTTGGGTTGTAAAGATTGGCAGTGCCCTGTTGACCGACCTGACGTCAGGTCTGAATCAACAGATGATCACGCGGCTGGTCGGTGAGATAGTCGAGCTGCGGGAGCAGGGCGTGGACGTCGTACTGGTATCTTCGGGGTCTATTGTTGAAGGGATGCAGCGTCTCGGATGGAAGGAACGACCCAGAGAGTTGCACAAGCTGCAGGCCGCTGCCGCGGTTGGTCAAATGGGTCTGGTTGAGACTTACCAGAGAGCATTTAGTGAGTACGGTGTACAAGCAGCCCAGGTTTTACTGACCGATGCTGATCTCACGAATCGAGGCCGATACCTGAATGCCCGAAGTGCATTACGGACACTGCTTCAGCTTGGCACGGTGCCAGTTGTGAATGAAAACGACAGCGTGGTGACACAGGAGATCAGGTTCGGTGACAACGACACACTGGCCGCCCTGGTGACCAACCTGATTGAGGCGGAGTATTTGCTGATCTTGACCGATCAGGAAGGTCTGTATAACCGGGATCCCAGCTCAGCAGAACCTGCCCAGTTGATACGAGAAGGCGTGGCGGGTGATCCGCTGTTGGAACAGTATGCCGGCCCGGGCAGTGAACTGGGTCGCGGCGGCATGTTGACAAAGCTCCAGGCGGCGGGGAAAGCGGCCCGGTCAGGTGCATCGACCATCATTCTGTCAGGCCGCCATGCCGGACGTTTGACTGAAGTACTTGATGGTCGGGTCAATGGTACTTTGCTGAGGGCGGGATCTGGTCGGCTGACGGCTCGAAAACAATGGCTTGCCGGTCGCCTGCGGGCAAGTGGTCGATTGTTGCTGGATTCTGGTGCGGTTAAGGTGCTGACCCAGTCAGGACGCAGCTTATTGCCTGTGGGTGTCCGTGCCGTTGAAGGCGCCTTCGATAGAGGGGAACTGGTCGATTGTGTCGATGAGACCACAGGCGCGGTTGTCGCGCGTGGATTGGTTAATTACAGTTCAGTTGAGGCTGGCCAGATTATCGGACAGCCCAGCGCTAAGATCGAACAGATTTTGGGTTATGTTGACGAACCCGAACTGATACACCGTGACAATATCGTGATTCAGTGACGATGAGTGTCAAGAGATAAGGCTGAGTGTGATTAGCTTGCGTGGGCTTTCAGGCGGGCATTCAGGCGGCTTTTCAATCGGGCAGCCTTGTTTCGGTGTTCAAGGCCTTTGCGGGCAGATTGATCAATTTTTGACGCGGCTTCCCGATAGGCTTTTGTGGCCGCTTCTTTATCCTCGTTTTCGAGCGATTTAAGGAATGTTTTGATGCTCGTGCGCATCGATGAGCGTTGCGAAATGTTTCGAGCCCGATGCACAGTAGCCTGACGTGCCCGTTTTCGTGCCTGGAGAGTATTTGCCAAACCGTGTTCTCTTGTAGATATTACTGAAAAAATGAGGCGCAAGTATCTTCATCCGATGCCTCTTTGTCAATCGCCAATTCGAGTGTTATACCCCGGACTGAGGTTAGTCAGTCGGTCTCCTTGTAGATGCTAATGGACCGATAGAACCATGGTTTTGCACAAGATGTTCAGATCGACCCTGACGGTGAGCCTGATGACGTTGTTGTCACGGATAACCGGACTTATCCGTGACATCGCATTTGCGCAGATCCTGGGCAGTGGACTGGTCGCAGATGCTTTCTTCGTTGCGTTCAGGATCCCTAATTTTTTCAGACGAATTTTTGCCGAAGGTGCTTTTACGGCAGGCTTTGTACCGGTCTATGCAGAATACGAATCTCGGTATCCTGCCCCCCAGGTGAGGCTCTTCTTGGATCTAATGCTGGGTCGACTGGCGCTGATTCTACTGCTATTTACCCTGCTGGGGGTTCTGGGTGCGCCATGGCTGGTGGCGATGATAGCGCCTGGTTTTGTTGAGCAAGCCGATAAGTACGCAGCGACCGTGTCAGCTCTGCGGTTTACCTTTCCGTATCTTTTCTTTGTCTCCTTGGTTGCCATGGCGGGCGGCATACTCAATGCCCGTGATCGATTTGCAGTTCCGGCTGTTACGCCGGTTCTTTTGAATTTGTGTTTGATTGGTGCTGTGATTTGGGCAGTCCCGTTTGCCACCAATAAAGCCCTCACACTGGGCATTGGTGTTTTTGTCGCCGGGATGGTTCAACTCGGGTTCCAATTGCCTTTTTTGGCCTTTGAGAAACGACTGCCAGTTCCAAAAATAAGACCAGGAAAAGACACGCAGGCTATTGCGGCCGATGGTGTACGTCGCGTTTTCTCGTTGATGTTGCCGGCGGCGTTTGGCGTATCAGTTGCGCAGATCAACCTGCTTATCAATACGGTGTTGGCTTCGTTTCTGGTAACGGGAAGCGTTTCCTGGCTGTATTATTCCGATCGACTGATGGAGTTTCCCGTGGGTGTTTTCGGGATCGCCCTGGCAACAGTGATTTTGCCAAAACTTGCCACACAGATTTCCGAACATGCTGTAGAGGAATACTTTCAGACCATCGATTGGGCACTGCGTTTGGTGTTGCTGGTGGTGTTTCCCGCTGCAGTTGCATTGGTCGCTCTGGCCTACCCGCTTATGGTGACGTTGTTTCAGTACGGTGAATTTTCTGTCGAAGATGCGCGCATGGCAGCCAGAAGCCTGGTCGCCTTCTCGCCGGGGCTTATCGGTTTTGTCCTGGTGAAGGTTCTGGCACCTGGGTTTTATGCCAGAAAGGATACTAAAACCCCGGTCCGAGCAGGAGTTATTGCGATGGTTGTCAACGCGCTGTGCGCAGTGATACTGACGAAGGCGCTGTTGTTCGGTCATGTGGGCCTGGCAGCAGCGGTGTCGATATCGGGCATTGTTAATGCCGGGCTGCTTTATCGCTATATGGTTCGGGATTCGGGGTATACGTCGGGGCCGGGCATGGGTGGTTTTGTGGTTAAAACAGCTGCCGCGGCCATCGTGATGGGGGTCGTACTGTGGTTCGGCGTGCCGGACCGGCAGTTCTGGACTGTTGCATCGCTCGGTGGTCGATTGTGGCAGCTGGTGATATGGGTACCGGCAGGAACAGTAGTATATTTCGGTTGCCTATATCTGGTCGGTCTAAAACCACACCGCTTATTTCAACCTCAGGCTTAGATAACAATCTGTGAAGAACATTGAGCAATCAGAACCAGCGGTTATCGTGCAGATTGGCAGTCCTGTCGAGTCGAAACTGTATGTGCTTGCAGAGGCTTCGGAGTTGTTGCCGGTTGTCAGAAAGATCACCGAGAACGCTTACGAGCGGTTGTCCAGGCTCGATGAACGGCTCGATCTGATGCTGCTGTGTGACCCTCGACGAACTGCGATCGCTGATGAATACGAGAAAATTGTCCGCAAGTGGATCGCCAGTATCACCAGACTCGGTGCTATACCAAACGGTCTGTGGCGGGTGGATTTCGATACTGGTGAAGGTTATCTCTGTTGGCGGTTTCCGGAATTGAGAATAGGATTTTTTCGCAAATACGACAGCGAGTTCGATGACCGGAAGCCCGTGAACTTACTGATTGAAGAGACAGCGCCAGTCTGGGCCTGAATGGCACGGGTGCACAATTTCTGCTGACATACCGGAAAGCAAACTGCTATGGAACTGATCAGAGGGCGCCAAAACATCTCCAGCAGTACAAAACCGAGTGTCGTGTCGATTGGTAATTTTGATGGCGTTCATCTGGGACATCTACAGCTGATAGAAATGCTGCACAAAGAGGCCCATCGTGCCGGTGTTCCGGCAACGGTGCTGACGTTTGACCCACATCCTCACGAATTCTTCAGTGCCGCAACGGCACCCCCGAGACTGTCGACTTTTCGGGAAAAGCTCGAACAGTTGAGTAAAGCCGGAGTCGACAAGGTTGTGTGTCTCCGATTTAATGCGTTATTGGCAAGAACGTCGGCCGAAGATTTTGTCAGGGAATACTTGATCAACGGACTGGGCGTACGAGCCCTGATTGTCGGTGATGATTTCAGATTTGGCCGTAATCGGAATGGAGATTTCACCCTGCTGCAAGAAATGGGTCGGCAAGCTGGTTTCGCGGTCAGTTCAGTTGAAACTTTTATTGTTGACGGTCATCGGGTGAGCAGTTCACGAATTCGCCAAATCCTGCAGGATGCTGACTTTCGATTGGCAGAGCGCTTGCTGGGCAGGCCATTTGCTATCAGTGGTCGAGTTGCGCATGGTGATAAGCGCGGCCACACTTGGGGATTTCCAACCGCAAATCTGATGCTTCGACACAGTAACTTGCCGGTCGGGGGTGTCTATGCGGCGACTGTAAGTCGACGCGAAGGTGAAAAGCTTCATGGCGTCGTCAATGTGGGTTTTCGACCGACTGTCGGGGGCAAGCGATTTCTGGTCGAAGTGCATCTTCTGGATCATGATGAGAATATTTATGGTCAGCGGCTGACGGTCGAGTTCAGGCACAAGATGCGACCGGAAAAACATTTTGAGTCTTTCGATCACCTTAAAGTGCAGATCGGTCGGGACATTGAACAGGCGCGCAAATTTTTGAGAGAGATGTACCCTCTATGAGGTCTTGCGATGCGTCTAAAATGTGATATCGGAGGATTGTTATACCTGGCCGGTGCGGGAGCCGTGGTGGCACTCGATCGGCTGACAAAACTATTTGCGGTCGATAGACTAGATCTGGGTGAGGTGTACACTGTGGTGCCTGGGTTTAATCTGGCACTGGTATTGAATCGGGGTGCAGCATTCGGTTTTCTGGCTGATTCAGGTGGTTGGCAGCGGTGGTTTTTTGTTATGGTGGGACTCGCTATTAGTGTTCTGATTATGGTGACTCTTCTTCGACAGGGTCAGGCCAGTAAGCTACTCAGACTGGGACTTACACTTATTCTGGGCGGTGCGCTGGGAAACATCATAGACCGCGTTAGCCAGGGCTATGTCATCGATTTCGTCGATCTGCATTGGCAAGTGTGGCACTGGCCGGCATTCAATGTGGCGGATGTGGGGATAACTATGGGCGCATTGATTGTGCTGCTAGACGTATTCGGGTCAATGCGCGCGACACCAGGGGGGCGCTGATTTGCGCGGGTTGAACATGGTTGTCACCGGCAATGAAACAGTGTTGTTTCACTACCGCGTGCTGCTTGCCGACGGACGTGTCGTCGAATCCTCCGGAGCAAATCCAGAGCGTGTATGTCTGGGGGAGGGCGCTGTGCCTGCGAATTTGGAGGATTCTTTCACTGGCCGTCATCCGGGGGAGGCTTATCATATTGATATCGATGCTGGAGAACAGGTTTTCGGGGTTGCAGACGTCGACAATTCGGTCATTTTCCCGCTCAGTGACTTTCCAGCTGACATCGAACCGGTTGTCGGGGTCTTGGTAGAGTTTGACCTCCCTCATGGCGGTGTGTCAGCAGGTCGTGTGGTTCGGGTTGAAGATCAAGAGGTGTTGGTGGACTTCAATCATCCACTTATGGGAAAGAACGTGTGCTACGAGATCAAGATTGTGAAGGTTCAGCCAGGTTCGGCGGGGTCGTAATGACTGTGGCCAAATCAGATTTAATACAGACCAGAGTTCAGTTGTCACTGGCCAGCCCACGTGGTTTTTGTGCCGGCGTGGACCGTGCGATTGAGATCGTTAGAACAGCTTTAGCGCACTACGGCCCGCCTATCTATGTTCGGCATGAAGTGGTCCACAATCGGAGCGTGGTCGATCAACTCCGCTCTGATGGTGCGGTATTTGTGGATGAGTTGTCCGAGGTGCCGGACGAATCAATCGTCATTTTCAGTGCGCATGGGGTATCTCGAGAAGTTCAGCAGGAAGCATTGGATCGAAATCTGAAGGTGTTTGATGCAACATGCCCCCTGGTCACCAAGGTGCATTCAGAGGTTTCACGCTATGGACGGGAAGGCAAGGCTGTTATTCTGGTCGGGCACGCTGGCCATCCGGAAGTTGAAGGGACGCTCGGTCGGGCGATGGGCGAGATTTATCTGGTCGAATCCATCGAAGACGTTGTTTCCCTAACGGTTTCAACGCCTCAGTCGGTTGCCTATGTCACGCAAACTACGCTGTCGGTCGATGATACAAAGGAGATTGTTGATGGCCTCAAATTGCGGTTCCCGGCAATTGAAGGCCCGCGTCGAGACGATATCTGCTATGCCACACAAAATCGGCAAGATGCTGTAAAAAAGCTGGCCGAAAGGTGTGAGCTGATATTGGTCGTTGGTTCTGAGAACAGTTCGAACTCAAACCGTCTGCGCGAGATTGCCGAACGGCAGGGGCGTACAGCTTATCTGATCGATGGCGCTCAGGACATCCGATCAGAATGGCTAAGCACAGTCTCAACGATTGGCGTAACAGCTGGGGCGTCTGCCCCTGAAGCGTTGGTTGCGAATGTTATCCATGAACTAGAGGCAAGAGGCGGAAAGCTCATAAGCGGGCAGTCTACCGTTGACGAAGGTGTGTCTTTTGCGCTGCCACACGAATTGAAAGGTCTGGAAACGTAACAATGTCATTAGCCAGGTTGGTAGGGTAAAGAATATAATAAACACGCTTGTAGATCGTTCAAGCGCATCTGAACCTAAACCGATTGTGCCGGTGTAGCTCAGTTGGCAGAGCAGGGCATTCGTAATGCTCAGGTCGGAGGTTCAAATCCTCTCGCCGGCACCAGTTTCGCGATCATCAGCATATCTTCAAATGAGGTTTTCCAATTAACACGAAAGAAAAAGACGTGACCCACTCGGGGCATCGACACAAACAGGTCTTGGTAACGGGTGGGGCTGGTTTCCTGGGTTCTCACCTGTGTGAGGTTTTGGTCGAGGAAGGGGCAGATGTATTGTGTCTGGACAATTTCTACACCGGGTCAAGAGTCAACATACAGCACCTGCTGGGGAAGCCGAACTTCGAATTGCTTCGCCACGATGTTACTTTTCCGATATATATCGAGGTTGATGAGATCTACAATCTGGCCTGCCCAGCTTCGCCGATTCATTATCAACACGATCCTGTGCAGACTACAAAAACCAGCGTTCACGGTGCAATCAACATGCTGGGACTGGCCAAAAGGACCGGTGCCCAAATTCTTCAAGCGTCGACCAGCGAAGTGTACGGTGACCCCGAAGTACATCCGCAGCCCGAAGACTACTGGGGGCATGTCAATCCGATTGGTCCGCGCTCTTGTTACGACGAGGGCAAACGATGTGCAGAAACCCTATTTTTTGATTACCACAGACAGCACAATCTTCCGATCAAGGTTGCCCGCATCTTTAATACTTATGGCCCGAGGATGCATCCCGATGATGGTCGGGTGGTGTCTAATTTCATTGTGCAGGCACTGAAAGGAGAATCCTTGACGATTTACGGGGATGGTTCACAGACACGCTCATTTTGTTACGTCGATGATCTTGTGGATGGGTTGGTACGCCTAATGCGGACGGATGACCATTGCACCGGTCCGGTAAATCTCGGCAATCCAGATGAGTTTCAGATTCAGCAGCTGGCAGACAGGGTATTGGCCCTGGTCGGTTCGAAATCGAACATTGTCTACAAGGAGCTGCCGCAAGATGATCCACAGCAGAGACGCCCTGATATCACACTGGCAAAGGCGCAGCTGAACTGGCAGCCGAGTATTGCGCTGGACGAGGGATTGCGCAGAACCGTTGAATATTTCAGGTCACTGCTGGCGCAATGAGGTCCCAAAGCAGGACGACTCTGGCAGCTCTCTGACGACTAGAGTTTCTAGCTCAGGAGGTGACGTAAGCTCATCTGGTGAGCTACCCGCTGACGCAGACTGACGGCTCCTCAATTTCAGGAGCACGTTATGCATAATCTGCAGGAGTATGGTCTCTGGCTGGTGCTGGTGACCATCAATGCTGTTATCGTCAGCCAATGGGTGGATCAGCTGATCGCCATGTCAGGTGAGGCAGCGGGTCTTGCTGCCGGCCTTTTTCTAAGTATCTTTCTCGCCAGTCTGATGTTTTTACTGATTGGTGGGGTGATCTCGCGGTTGGATCGACGGCGGAACGAAGAGAAGCTTCGAGCAATTAGAGCCTTAAAAGCTGTGGCCGTGATCTGAGTCCGTTTGAACGCCCTGCCGGACTGGTTGGTTTGTGTGAGATTTTGGGATCGGATCAAACGAACCGCTAACGCTGACCCTGGCCATCGTTAGAATGACTATACCGTGATGTCCGATCGAGATGCCTCTGCTGCGTTTGTGAATCGTTGTTATCGTCGATACTATGTCGATCACTGTCCATTGAGATCAGGAAGTCTGGAATGCGTACAATCCGGCAATATCATCGTGCGTGATCTGGCGCACAAGGGCTAGGGCACCAAGTGTTATTTGATACTTTCCTCCGCAACGACTCGCTTAACTTGACCCGTTCGATATCCGTCAAGAGGTTCTGAAGTGATGAACAACTATCGAGTTGCACTTATCCCTGGTGATGGCATCGGCCGTGAAGTGCTCGATGAAGGCGTCAAGGTGATGGAGGCAGCAGCGAGGCGTTATGATTTTCAGTTCAACTGGTCCGAATTTGACTGGAGTTGTGAGCGTTTTCACAGTGTCGGTGAAATTATGCCTGCTGATGGGCTGGAACAACTGCGTGATTTTGATGCCATCTATTTTGGTGCTGTGGGTTTTCCCGGTGTGCCCGATCATGTGTCACTCTGGAATCTGCTGATCCCTATGCGCCGTGGTTTGAAGCTGTACGTTAATTTGCGTCCAGTCCGCCTGCTGCCGGGCATGGTCTCACCGTTAAGAGACCGTGACCCCGGTGACATTGATTACCTCATTGTCAGAGAGAACAATGAAGGGGAGTATTCTGACGTGGGCGGCCGGGTATATACCGGGACAGAACAGGAGGCTGCCATTCAGCAGTCTATTTTTACCAGGATCGGCACCGACCGAATTCAACGTTTTGCGTTTGAACTGGCCGCAGCCCGACGTGGCCACCTGACGTCAGCGACCAAGTCAAACGGAATAATTCATTCAATGCCCTACTGGGACGAACGGTTTGAGGTCAATGGCAAAGACTTTCCCGGGATAACGACTGACCAATACCACATAGATATTCTTTCTGCCCGCCTGGTGCTTAGCCCCGACTGGTTCGACGTGATCGTCGCCAGTAATCTTTTTGGCGACATTCTTTCGGATCTGGGCCCCGCCACCACGGGAACGATAGCTATTGCGCCTTCGGCGAACCTTAATCCTGAGCGGGAGTTCCCATCGCTTTTTGAACCTGTGCACGGCTCCGCACCGGATATTGCCGGTAAAGGCATCGCAAATCCAATTGGTCAGATATGGTCTGGTGTGATGATGCTTGATCATCTCGGAGAGCAAGCAGCGGCCAATGCCGTGATGGCGGCGATAGAGGAATTATTAGCATCACCAGGGGGTGTTAGAACCCCTGATATAGGCGGTAACGGATTGTGCCGGGATGTCGGAGACGGCATTGCCCAGATTGTGGCTGGCACCTAGAGGTAATCGCGACGGATCAGTAAATGGCTGGAGCCCCCGGAGGCCTGGTCTTGAATCGTTTGTGGACCCAGAAATACTGGTCCGGTAGCCGACGAACACATTGTTCGATAGCCCGATTCATAATTTCGCTGTCCAATTGTTCGTCGCCAGTTGGAAAATCTTCCAGCGGGGGGTCCAGAATGACCTCAAACCCTCTTCCGCCCTCGAGAATGCGTGTGGAGCACGGCAACACGACTGCACGGGTCATCCGCGCCATTCGGCCCAACACCGGCCATGTGGCGGTGGGCACATTGAAGAACGGCGCGAAAACTGCACGTCGAGGTCCGGGATCCTGATCAGGCAGGTAGTAACAAACCATTCCGTCGCGAATAGATCGAATCAAACCTTTGAGGTCACTTTTCCGTTCAAACATCTGTCCACCAAATCGGCTCCTGGCCTGTAGCATGAGCTTGTCGAGCACTTTGTTCCGGTTGTTCTGATAAATACTGACACTGGGATAGCGGGAAGAAACGAACATGCCAGCGACCTCCATCGCAACAAAATGGGGTGCGAGCAAAATTACCCCACATCCTTCGTTGTTAGCATTGGTTAAATAATGTTCGTTTTTGAGTGTGATTCTTTGGTCGAAAGCCTTCTTTGTCCCCCACCAGACAAATCCGGACAGAAGAAACATTCGGGCCGTATTTCTGAAATTTCGGCGCAAAAGCCGTTTATGTTCAAGCGCCGACTGGTCGGGAAAACACAACTGTAGGTTCCGGGAAGCAATATGCCGCCGGGAGGGTACACACACCCGAAGAACGTCACCAAACAGTCCGCCCACATAATACAGAAACGGCAGGGGCGCCATACTCAGGATACGCAGAAAAAATACCCCTGCCCACGTCGGCCAGTACTGCAATCCATACAATTTTTCGTTGGTGTTGTAGATGGCTGGTGCTCCAGAGGCTATCCTTAGTGCATGACTGGCCTTAACCAAGGCATCGCGGACAAATCACCGACGGCCATCACTTGTGAAAGGGTCTTCCGTGGACAGCGTAAAATGCTTGACTGGGTGATGTGATTTGTGTGGGTTAGACTGAATAGCCATCCATTATAAAACAGGGTTTTCGTATGACTGAAGAGTTGTTTCGCTCTGATGCCTATCTTCGCGAGTGCACAGCTGTGGTTACCGCTGTTAACGAAAATCGAGTACAACTGGATAAGACTGTTTTTTACCCGGAAGGTGGAGGCCAGCCCGGGGATACCGGCTGGATGATTTCTGCTGGCGGATCGGAGATCCAGATCGTTGATACGCAACATCATTCCAGCGAAGGGCTGGTTCACGTTATCGGAGTAGATGGATCTCTGCCTGCCATCGGGCAGGACGTCCGGCTGCGTATTGACTGGGATAGACGGTATCGCCTGATGCGTATGCACAGTTGTATGCATATGTTGTGCAGTGTAGTCCCCGCACCTGTCACTGGTGGCTCGATACGGGACGGGCAGGGGCGGTTGGATTTTGATCTACCAGAAACGATAAATAGGGCGGAACTGTCAGAGCGTCTGAATGAAGTCATTCGATTGAACCGTTCAATGACGCTCCAATGGATTACCGACGAGTCACTTGCAGCACAACCTGAATTGGTCAGAACGATGTCTGTTAAACCGCCTGCAGGGACCGGCACCATCAGGTTGGTTAAGTTTTCGGGAATAGATCTACAACCCTGCGGTGGGACGCACGTGGCAGCAACGGGCGAGATCGGCCGGGTGAGGATAAAAAAAATCGAAAAAAAGGGTCGTCAAAACCGTCGTGTTATTGTCGTATTCGACGATGATAGTGATCTCAGTAGTTGACGTCAGGCATTTCAGACTTGCGTCTTTTAACAAAATCTTTAAGGGCTTCATCAATTCCGGGATCGATGGGTGGCGGCTCATATTCAGCCAGGGTGGTTTTCCATATCTGGTTTGCCCGTTTGGCCGCGTCTAATGCACCTTCCGATTCCCATTGTTCAAAGCTGTTATTGTCAGCGGTGGTGGATCGATAGAAAGCTGTTTCGAAATTAGATTGCGTATGGTCACAGCCCAGAAAGTGATTGCCCGGCCCAACCTCGCGTATTGCATCCATGGCCTGCCCGTTTTCAGAATCATCAACACCGGACAGGAAAACTTCAATCATTGCTGCCTGATCGGCATCTAGAATAAACTTTTCGTAGCCCATGGAGAGTCCCCCCTCCAGCCAGCCGGCGGTGTGAAGCATAAAGTTAACCCCCGCAAACATCGCGGTCTGCAGCGTGTTAGCAGACTCATAGGCTGCCTGGGCATCTGGTAGTTTGGAAGCGCACAAGCCACCGCCACTCCGATAAGGCACACCCAGGCGTCGTGACAGAGCCGCCGTAATTAGAAGAACCATAGACGGTTCTGGCGTGCCGAATGTCGGCGCCCCCGATTGCATGGATATAGCGCTGCTGAATGTGCCGAAAATCACAGGTGCCCCAGGTCTGATTAACTGGGTAAAGGCGAGGCCGGCCAGCGCTTCGGCGAGGATCTGAGTACAGGTACCGACAACTGTGACAGGCGACATGGCGCCGGAAAGTATGAAAGGGGAAATGACGGTGGCCTGATTGTTTTCAGCGTAGACGCGTGCCGCCCCCAGCATGGTCGCATCATAAGTCATCGGAGAGTTTGCATTAATGAGACTTGTGATAACGCAGTTTTTATCGACGAAGTCTTCTCCAAAAACAAGTTTTGCCATGTCCACAGAATCTTGCGCTCTTTCCGGAGCCGTAACCGAGCCCATAAAAGGCTTGTCGGTCCAACGTAGATGGCTGTAGATCATATCCAGATGCCGCTTATTCACCGGTATGTCTACGGGCTCACACAAAGTTCCACCGGAATGGTGCATCGCGGGTGTGCTGTAGGCCAGTTTGGTAAAGTTCTCAAAGTCCTCAAGTGTTGCGTAGCGACGCCCCTTATCCAGATCGTGCACAAAAGGTGGCCCGTAAGCTGGCACCAGGACGCAATGGTCGCCGCCAATCTTGACGCTGCGTTGTGAGTTCCGGGCATGTTGAACATACATCCCCGGGGCAGACGCCTGGATGATCTCTCTGCACATGTTTTTTGGGAAACGAACACGCGTACCATCGATCTTTGCACCGGCTTTTTCGAAAAGAGATAAAGTGGGTTGGTCGTCTTTGAATTCAATGCCGATTTCCTCGAGGAGGATTTCGGCATTGGTTTCGATTGTGATCAGCAATTCTTCGCTGGCCATTTCATAGACCGGCACCTTGCGTGTGATATAGGGCACACTCCGAGCGGATGTAGTGGCCCGTTTTGCCCGTTTGGCCTCTCTTGCGCTTCCGCGTTTTTTCCGGCGCGTGTTCATATTCCGGTAGAATCAAATGGCTCAAGCTTCATTTTCGGTAGAACATTGTGTGATTTCTGCTCGACGAGCGACTAAGGCGTAACGTTCAGCGTCACTTGGGCTTGATGGTGCGACCCAAAATGACGCAAATCAGATAGACGTCGTCGTTCAACAGTTTGGCCGGGTGATCTCTAACGTGGACGCATGCGTGATTGGGCCAATACAATACGCGGTCCAAGTTTCAGCTCGGATTCGTCTGCTGAATAAGGGTCGGTAGAAGGCCTTGCTTAACCAACGCTGCGCGATTCGGATAATTCGATGAGAGACCAAGCCAGGGGTGTCTTGACAGGTGGGAGTGTCGTTACCTTGCAGGAGCTGGAAAGACGTCGTGCTTTTTGAAAGAAAGGAGTTCACTTCCGGGTCGACGTGGCACGTGGCAGGGTTGCTACTGCTTTTCAATCAGTTGCGACGCTAGGGAACAAACATTTGTTGTCGACCATATGGTCTCAAGTGTATAGGGGATAAACAACAATGAAAGTACTGGTACCCGTCAAACGGGTCATCGATGCAAATATCAAGGTTCGTGTGAAATCGGATCAGTCAGGCGTTGAGCTGAACAACGTGAAAATGGCAATGAATCCTTTTTGCGAAATAGCAGTTGAACAGGCGATCCGCCTGAAGGAGTCGGGCTCGGTCGAGGAGATCATCGTTGTTACGGCCGGTGCTGCCCAAGGTCAGGAAACGCTGAAAACAGGGCTTGCCATGGGTGCTGATCGTGCGATATTGATTGAGACTGAAGAAGCTCCTGAGCCATTGGCGGTCGCAAAGTTGCTAAAAGCTGTTGTGGATCGCGAGGGGCCTGGTCTCGTTATATTGGGGAAACAGGCAATCGACGGTGATAACAACCAGACAGGTCAGATGCTGGCGGCGTTGTTAGGCTGGTCCATCGGTACGTTTATTTCCAATCTGGTCGTCGAGGAGGGCGTGGTCAAGGTAACGAGAGAGGTAGACGGTGGCCTGGAGAAGCTCGAGCTTGTGCCCCCCGCAGTGGTAACCGTGGACCTTCGGTTGAATGAGCCACGGTATGCTTCTCTGCCCAATATCATGAAGGCGAAGAAAAAGCCACTGGATACTTTCAGCCCATCCGATCTTGATGTCGATGTCACGCCTCGTACCGAGTTGATCAGCGTAGTCGAACCTCCCGCGAGAGAAGCTGGTGTCAGAGTGGGGAGCGCGGAAGAACTTGTCGAAAAACTAAAGAACGAAGCCAAGGTGATCTGAAGATGGGTATTCTTGTTATAGGTGAGCACGACAACGATGAACTTAAGCCATCGACACTAAATACTGTGACAGCGGCACAGGAACTGGGCGATGAAATTGATTTATTGATTGCTGGTACCAACTGTGGCGTCGCAGCGGAGCATGCTGCACGGGTGACCGGCGTAAAGCGCGTACTCAAGGTGGATGACCCGTCGCTTGCAAATTCGTTGGCGGAAAATCTATCACCCTTGATTGCTGAGTTGGCGGGCGGGTATACGCATGTCCTTGTGCCGGCATCGACCTACGGCAAGAACATCATGCCCCGCGCTGCAGCGTTGCTCGATGTTCAGCAGATCTCAGACATCAGCGGGATTGAGAGTGAAGATACATTTGTACGGCCGATATATGCGGGAAATGCCATGGCGACCGTTCGTTCAAAAGACACCATAAAAATGATTTCTGTACGGACCACGGCATTCGAGTCGGCTACCGAAGAGGGAGAGGCGGCTATTGAAGAGATTTCAGGCGCTCAGGAATCAGGATTGTCAAAGTTTGCTGGTGAGGAACTTACCCGATCTGAAAGACCTGAATTGACGACAGCGGATATCATAATTTCTGGTGGCCGCGGAATGCAGAGTGGAGAAAATTTCGCAATGCTAGAACGCATAGCGGACAGATTGAACGCAGCGGTTGGGGCTTCCAGGGCTGCTGTTGATGCAGGCTATGTTCCCAATGATTACCAGGTCGGACAAACCGGAAAGGTGGTCGCGCCAAATCTATATATTGCGGTGGGTATTTCAGGTGCGATTCAGCATTTAGCAGGCATGAAGGACTCAAAAGTTATTGTTGCAATAAACAAAGACGAAGAGGCCCCGATTTTTCAGGTCGCGGACTACGGCTGGGTCGTAGATCTTTTCGAAGCAATACCGCAACTTGAAGCAGCGCTTGGCGATGGCGGCTAAGGACGGTCTGGTGCCGCTGCACTAAGAGAGTTGACTGAATGAAGTGGTGACCGGCAGAGCCGGCCACCACGCCCAACTTGTTACAATCGTCAGTTGTTAACTGCAGTTCCGGCACCTCCATGTGCTCAAGGATTCTGAGCCTGACTGACAGCGTTTATTTTGAATAATCCGTTTCGAATTTTCTGTGAACTGGTTCACACGGCGGGATTACTCAGAGTGTTCATCGGTGTCATCTGCCAGTTCGAGCGAATCGATGCTTGATGCCCGGCGAATAATCTTGTCGGTTGAAATGCGGATTCTCCTGAAGTCCTCGGCCATTGCGTCGTAGTTTTTTTGCAAAGAAGCGATTCTTGTGTCTAGGCGCTGAACATCCGTCATCATGGCAAGAACTTCAGTTTGAATAATATCAGCCTGTTCCCGCATCTTAACGTCCCGAAATATGGCGGTTATGGTGTTCAGGGTAGCCCACAATGTAGATGGTGAGACAATATAAACGCGCTTGCGGTACGCCATCTGAACGAGATCTTGATGGTCGCAATGGATCTGTGCATAGACGGATTCTGCCGGTATAAACATTAAGGCATTTTCGGATGTCTCGCCGGGAATAATATAGCGCGAGGCGATTGCCTCAATATGGCTGGTGACATGCACTGAAAATGCTTTTGAATGGCGTTTTTTCTCTTCTTCTGTCGTTGCTGCCACAACCAATCTGTAAGACTCCAGGGGAAATTTTGAGTCGATAACTGTGGGCCCCGGTGGATTCGGTAACTGCAGCAGACAGTCTGCCCGGCGGCCATTGCTTAAGGTGGCCTGGAACTTGTAGGCACCCGGAGGGAGCGCATCCTGAATCAGCGCTTCGAGCCTGAGTTCACCAAATGCCCCCCGTGCCTGCTTATTATCGAGCACGTTTCGGAGCCCGCTGACCTCGGTGGACAGTTGAGCGATATTTTTCTGCGCATGGTCGATTACGGCCATACGCTCCTTGAGTTGGCCAAGGTGTCCGACAGTAGACTGATCCTGTTTCAGTAATGCATCCCTCAGCATCCGTTCTTGTTTAAGGAGTTGTTCATTCATCAGCTGTTGATGTGTCTGAAACAGAGTTGCGACATCAGTACTGGTCAGTGGTTGTTGGCGAAGACTGCGGATAAGTGCAAACACGGCGATGGCAATAATGACTACCACACCGAGAATCAACATTTCATTCAGCATCAGGGTAATCCCATCACCCAATTTGGATCAGCAGATGTTCAAGTTCTGCCGGGGAATCGACCATATGGTCAGCACCCCAATTATCCGGCAGATCGTCAGGTGATGCGTATCCCCAGGTAACAGCTACGGTGGTAGTGCCCGCAGCGCGGCCAGCCATGATATCCCGCAGGTCATCGCCTATCAGTGCCGTGGTTGAGGTCTTTCTACCGTTCAGGCGGCATGCATGAAGTACCGGCTCGGGTTCGGGTTTGTTGGTCGGTAGAGTATCTCCACAGACTACGACAGCCGCTCTGTGGGACAGGCCCAACGCATTCAACAGGGGATCAGTAAAACGTGCCGGCTTGTTTGTAACAATTCCCCAACTGTGGCCGGCTGCTTCAAGACGGGTCAGTAATTGGTCTATTCCGGGAAACAGACAGCTGCCTTCACAGACATGCTGATCATAATAATCAAGCAGTTGATCTCTGAGAATCTGAAATCCTTTTGCGGCAGGTGAGACAGAAAAACCCTGTTCAATAAGTCGAGCGCTACCTGCGCCGGCCCAGCAGCGAGCGTCTTTTAGTGAAACCTTGGGTTTGCCGTGCGTGGTCAATACGAAGTTAAGCGCTGCTACAAGATCAGGGGCAGTGTCAACCAGTGTGCCATCAAGGTCGAACAACAGATGATTGATCGCCATTAGCTCGTTATGAACCCCGGGACTCGTTCGTGGCAGTAGAACCCCGGCGGAAATGCAAGATGTAATTCACATCGACATCCCCGCCCAGGGAGTACTCCCGGGAAATCGGGTTGTAATGTAGGCCGATGGATCCGCTCAGGTATAAACCGGCATCACGGGCCCACAGATCCAGTTCTGATGGTTTAATGAACTTCTCATAGTGATGTGTTCCACGAGGCAACAGATTGAGTACATATTCCGCTCCAACGATAGCAAATAGCCAGGATTTGGGGTTGCGGTTTATTGTTGAGAAAAAGACATGACCCCCTGCCCGGGTGAGCTCTGCGCAGGCGAAAACGGTTGCGGCTGGAGATGGGACGTGTTCCAGGAGCTCCATACAGGTAACCACATCGTACTGGCCAGATTCGTCGTGTACCAGTTCTTCGACTGTGCCCTTGCGGTAGTCGATGGACGCAGAACGATCGCGGGCATGCAGTCTGGCGACAGAGATGGGCCCTTGTCCCGCGTCTACTCCGGTGACTGAGGCGCCTTTCTCCCACATGGACTCGGTGAGTATGCCTCCGCCACAGCCAATGTCGATGACTTTTTTATCTCGCAAACAGACCTGTTCTTCGATGTAATTTAGCCGCAGGGGATTTATTTCATGCAGGGGGCGAAATTCACTGTTCGGGTCCCACCAGCGACTGGCCAGTTTTTCAAATTTCGACAGTTCGTTAGGGTCTACGTTTTGCATCGATCTGAGGCGGCATTGTTGCCATATGGAAGTGATCCCGGGTATTTTATGCTCGGCCCTTTGAAAATTGGCAACAGAGTCTCTGATAGAGTTGGTTTACACAGGCACAGGGTGGGCTCTGCACTGGAATATCTTGAATATAAGGGTAAGCCCGCACTATAATCGGACCGTTTGTTGCGGGGTGGAGCAGTCTGGCAGCTCGTCGGGCTCATAACCCGAAGGTCGTAGGTTCAAATCCTACCCCCGCTACCAGTTATGGTATGACTACGACCCCGCTGTTGCGGGGTTTGTTTTTGAAGGCCAGCGGTGGTTGTAGCCGGCCCAGCAGGCGGGTATCGTGTTTGGCAATGTGACAGTACTGCGAGAACTGCTCGAGCCAGTAATCGAAGCCATGGGCTACGAGCTGGTAATGGTTGAGCTGACGGGTTCAGGCTCGAAGACATTGAGAGTCTATATCGATTCACCAGGGGGTATCGTGTTAGATGACTGTGCGACGGTTAGTCAGCAAGTCAGCGTTTTGCTGGATGTGGAAGATCCGATTTCGGGGGAGTATGCACTGGAAATCTCGTCGCCCGGCCTCGATCGGCCCTTGGCCAAGCCGGAACATTTCCGCCGAGCTGAGGGCGCCATGGTAAGAATAAGAATGACCACATCACACCTCGGAAGGCGAAATTTCACTGGCTTGCTGAAATGCGTTTCTGGTGAAGGGGCTGTAGTCGAAGTCGATGGAGAGGAGTACGAACTCGCCTACAACGATATGGACCGGGCAAGGCTGGTTTCGGAATTCGAGAATAAGATTCCGCGATCGCGACGATAATTCTGGAGATTGCGGCATGACCAAAGACGAAGTTTTAATGATGGCGGATGTTCTTTCTCAGGAAAAAGAGCTCGAAAAAGATGTGGTATTTTTAGCTATCGAGGCGGCACTGGCCACAGCAACTCGAAAACGACATCGGGAAGATATCGAAGTTCGTGTTTCGATTGACCGGGAAACTGGTGACTATGAGGCATTTCGCCAGTGGGAAATCGTTGATGAAGATACAGATCTAGAGAGTCCTACCAGGCAGATGACCCTGCCCGCTGCCAACATCAGTTATCCGGATGTGGCGCATGAAGTCGGCGGATTTGTGGAGGAACCACTGGAGGTGGTGTCAAAGTTTGGTCGGATAGAAGCGCAGGCTGCCAAGCAGGTAATCAACCAGAAAGTTCGTGAAGCTGAGCGTTCACGGATATATGAAACTTTCAAAGATAGAGTGGGTGAGATGGTCCAGGGTGTTGTTAAGCGTGTCGGGCATCGGGAGGCTATCGTTGATATCGAAAGTGTGGAAGCGTCATTACCAAGATCTACCTGGATTGACAGGGAGGCACTTCGTAACGGAGACCGAATCAAAAGCATTCTCACGGAAGTTAGGTCTGAGGCGCGCGGGCCACAATTGATCCTGGATAGAAGGAGCTCGGAACTTGTAATTGAACTTTTTAAACTGGAGGTCCCAGAAGTTGGCCAGGGAATTATCGAGATTCTCGGCGCTTCCCGCGATCCCGGATCTCGTGCCAAGATAGCAGTGAGGTCCAATGATCCCAAAATCGATCCGGTTGGCGCTTGTGTCGGAATCCGTGGTGCGCGGGTTCAAAGTGTTTCAAATGAACTCAATCTGGAGCGGATCGATATCATTACCTGGACAGAATCACCGGCTGAATTCGTCATTAAGGCCCTACAGCCGGCGGACGTAGATTCAATCGTAATTGATGAAGAATCAAAGGCTATGGATGTGGTAGTGGATGAGAACCAGCTGTCTCTGGCAATCGGTCGCGGTGGGCAGAATGTACGGCTAGCGTCAGCATTGACGGGCTGGGAATTGAATATCATGACCGATGAGGCTGCTTTGGAAAAGGCCGAGCGCGAAGCACAGATATCTTGCGAGCGTTTGCGAGAGCAGTTGAACATAGACAACGATGTCGCTGAGGTATTGGTCGAAGAGGGGTTTCTGACGCCCGAAGAGGTGGCTTACGTGCCGGTTCAGGAACTGGTCGAGATCGAAGGTTTTGATCAGGAATTGGTAGAGCAATTACGGAGTCGAGCAAAAGAATTCTTGGATATTCGTGAGTTTACTGAGCTGGAGAAAACAAGACCCGAGGACGACTTGCTCTCGATGGAGGGCATGGATGAGGAGACCGCCCAGCTATTTGCACAAAATGGCGTCCGTTCAATGGAAGATCTCGCCGAATGTGCGACCGACGAGCTTGTTGAACTCAGTGGTATTGATGAAGCACGAGCTGCAGAACTCATAATGACGGCCCGTGCACCTTGGTTTGCAGAGGCCCAATAGAATTTCGGGAAGATCCAAATGACAGCAGTAACTGTGAAGAGATTTGCCGAGCAGATCGGTGTGAGTGAAGAAAGGCTGTTACAACAGCTTAAAGACGCCGGTGTTTCAGACAAAACCACTGATGGCGATCTGGATGACGTTGAAAAGACGAAATTACTCTCTTATTTACGCGGTGATTCAGGACCTGAATCGATTGATTTGCAGGGCAGTATTACGCTGAAGCGCCGTACGACCAGCATCGTGAAACAGACCTCCCGTACCGGCGGTGCTAGGACCGTACACGTCGAACTTAAAAAGCGGCGAACGTATATAAAGCGAGGAGATCTACAGCGCCAGCAAGCAGATGCGAGGAAGGCAGCTGAAGCCGAAATAGCGGCCCGAGTCGCTGCGGAGGTGGAGGCGGAAGCCAAACTAAAAGCCAAGGCAAAAGAGGAAGCCGAGCGCAAGGCCGCTGAAGAAGAGGAACTAAAGCGTGCCAGCCTGGAATCAAAGCCAAATGCTGTTGGGCCCGAAGTTCGGGTGCCAGGTGACGTTGCTGCGCCACCAGCGGAGCACAAAACCGCCGGACGTAGGGAAGACAAGACAAGAAAAAAGAAAGGTCGAGATAAAGCCTTTGGAGACCAGGAATTACATTTGGTAGCTGGGAAAAGAAGCCGAAGGAAGGCTCGTCCGGCGATAAAGCCTAGAAAACTTACTTCAGCAACGGCCGGCCAGCATGCGTTTGAAATGCCGACCGAGCCGATTAAGAGGATCATAGACGTTCCTGAAACAATCACTGTCGCAGAGCTTTCTCAGGCGATGTCTATAAAAGCGGCAGAAGTTATCAAGGTGTTGATGGAAATGGGGAGCATGGTCACGATAAATCAGGTTCTTGATCAGGACACTGCGATACTTGTGGTCGAAGAAATGGGACATACGGGTCAACGATCGGCAGAAGTGGACCCCGAGTCGGTTCTATATGCAGAGGAAGTCCAGACCTACGAGTTGCACCACAGATCACCAGTCGTAACCGTCATGGGTCACGTTGACCATGGTAAGACTTCGCTTCTGGACTATCTCCGCCAGACGAAAGTAGCAGCGGGCGAAGCTGGCGGTATTACGCAGCATATCGGCGCATACAGGGTTTCTACAGAACGAGGTACCATCACATTTCTCGATACACCAGGTCACGAAGCTTTCAGTGCTATGCGCTCACGCGGCGCTTCGGTGACTGATCTTGTGATACTAATCGTTGCGGCTGATGATGGTGTAAAACCTCAGACCGTTGAAGCAATCAATCACGCCCGAACAGCCGGTGTTCCTCTGATTGTTGCGATAAACAAGATGGATAAAGATGATGCGAATTCAGAGCGCGTAAAACAAGAGCTTACCGCCCACGAAGTCGTTCCGGAGGAATGGGGCGGAGATATCCTGGTAAATGAAATATCAGCACTCACCGGAAAAGGAATAGATGCGTTGTTGGAGTCGGTGCTGTTGCAAGCCGAGTTGCTGGATCTCCAGGCACCGATTGAAGGACCGGCCAGCGGCACTGTTATAGAGGCTCGACTAGACCGAGGTCGAGGTGTTGTCGCGACAGTATTGGTTCGTAGTGGAACTCTGCGAAAGGGGGATGTCCTCCTCGTGGGCAGGGAATATGGCCGGATCAGAGTAATGACCGACGGTGCCGGAAAAGCCATCCAAAAAGCGGGTCCGTCTACGCCCGTCGAAGTTCAGGGTCTAGGTGGTGTACCTGAGTCCGGTGATGTGGCCAGTGTCGTTATAGATGAACGCAAGGCCAGGGAAATCAGCGATTATCGGCAGAGCAGGTACAAGGAAGTCAAGCTGGCAAAGCAGCAGAAATTAAAACTTGAAAGCATGTTTGAACAGATGGGTGACGACGATAAAACAACGCTGAATCTAATAATAAAAGCAGATGTACAGGGTTCAGTTGGGGCGCTATCTACAACCTTGGAAGAAATATCTGGAGACTCTGTCAGTGTTCATGTTGTCCACGGAATGGTGGGTGGAATTAACGAATCAGACGTTAATCTGGCAGCTGCTTCGTCGGCAATGATAATAGGGTTCAATGTGAGAGCCGATGCTACTGCGCGCAAGATGATTGAATCAGAGGGTGTTGATGTTCGTTACTACAACGTGATTTATAACGCGATAGACGACATCAAAGCCGCCCTGTCCGGAATGATGGCGCCAGTGCTCAGAGAACAGGCTATCGGCCTCGCCGAGGTTCGCGATGTCTTTCGGGTCGCTAAACTCGGTGCTGTGGCTGGTTGCCGGGTTATCGAAGGTGAGGTTAAAAGGAATTTACCAGTGCGGGTTTTACGTGACAATGTCGTCATTTTTGAAGGACAGATAGACTCTCTTCGTCGATTCAAGGAGGATGTTACCGAAGTAAAGAACGGGTTTGAATGTGGAATCGGAGTCAAAAACTATAACGACATAAAAGAAGGGGATCAGATCGAGATCTACCAGACCGTAGAGGAAAAACCCAATCTTTAGGTTTTCAACTCTAGGTATAGATAATGCCGGGGATTGACAGAGTTCGAAGAGTCTCGGAACTGGTACGTCGCCAGGTCTCTCACTTCATACTGCGAGAACTGGCAGATGAAGGCCTCGGAATAGTATCAGTTACCGCTGTCGACATGAGTCGTGACCTGCGGCAAGCGACTGTCTACGTTTCGTCATTGGCTCGGGGCCCTGATATCGAAAATCTACTTTTGGTGCTCGAAGAAAATGTGCCTGCCGTGCGCCGTCATCTGGCGCGGGCGCTGCAGCTAAGACGAGTGCCTCACCTGGCCTTTCGCTACGATGAAAGTGTAGAACGTGGACAGCGGCTGACCAAGATGATCGATGAGTTGGGGCTGGATCAGAATATGAACGATGGCGCGTAGAAATTCGGCAAGTCGTGGTGACAACCTCTCTGGCCTTTTGTTGTTGGATAAACCACAAGGGGTGACTTCAAATGAGGCACTCCAAGAAGCCAAGCGACTCCTAAATGCCCGCAAGGCTGGCCACACTGGAAGTCTGGATCCGATTGCGACGGGCCTATTGCCGCTTTGCTTCGGCAGTGCAACCAAATTGTCCGGTTTCTTTCTCGGTGCTGACAAGACGTACTGGACACGTATTCGACTGGGTGAGCGTACAGCAACGGGCGACAGTGAGGGTGATGTTGTCGAGAAAAAACCAGTCACAGTGAGTCAGGATGACATCGAGAAGGCTCTGTTGAACTTCCAAGGAGAGTTTCTGCAGACGCCGCCGATGTATTCGGCGGTGAAAATGAACGGAACACCTTTGTATAAACTGGCCAGGCAGGGGATAGAGGTTGAACGTAGCCCCCGTACTGTTGTGGTGTACACAATGGAACTCAAATCCTTCGATGGCCTTGATCTGGAATTAGAGCTTAAATGTTCTCGTGGATTTTACGTTCGAGGTCTTGCGCATGATCTTGGTAACTTGTTGAAGTGTGGCGGCCATGTCGTGGCTTTACGTCGGCTGGTTGTTGCGGATCTAAAGATCGAAGACGCAGTAAAACTGGCCGAATTGACAGCGGTGCCAGATTTAGCGGTCAGGCAGAAGATACTGACTCCAATTGATGGTGGTCTTTCTCATCTGCCGGAGGTCAGACTGTCAGCTGATGCTGCGTTTTATCTGTGTCGGGGCCAGGCCGTCCGCGCCCATGGGTTGCCGAACGAGGGGCAGGTCAGGTTATACGCCAAGGAAGCGGGGTTTCTTGGGATTGGAATGGTGACTGACGATGGGCGAGTCACCCCTCGACGGCTGATTCCTCAAAGAGAGAAATAACGCTGATTTTGTTGAGTAAATAGGCCGCGGCGGGTAGACTAGCGCGCTTTCCTCCGCCGACAGACCAGCTAAATTGCAAGTAGTGAGTTAATGGTTCGATGTTGGGCGGACCCTCAGATTGGCGAAATTAACCACAGCAGGCATGAAAGGATATAGGACTTAGAGGACGATAAATGACAATCACTGCGCAAAGCAAGGCAGAGGTTATTGGCGAATATGCCTTGAATCAGGGCGATACAGGTTCACCAGAGGTGCAAGTGGCTCTGTTGACTGACCGAATCAAAGATCTGACCGAACACTTCAAAATTCACATTCATGATCATCATTCCCGGCAGGGATTGCTCCGTATGGTTAACCGTCGGCGCAAGCTGTTGGATTATCTAAAAGGCAAAGACGAACAGCGATACCGATCCTTGATCGGTCGCTTGGGTTTACGCCGTTAATTGGCTCTAGGAAGAGCATCAGGAGTCGAAATGAAGGCAGCAACACGGCGTTTCAAGTATGGCAAACATGAGGTGACCCTAGATACAGGGAGGATAGCCCGACAGTCGTCGGGCGCGGTACTGGCAAGCATGGGAGACACGACTGTACTGGTTACGGTTGTGGCATCCCGCGAGCCCAGTAATCGTGATTTCCTCCCTTTGACCGTAGATTATGAAGAAAGGACCTATTCTGCCGGGCGTATACCGGGAGGATTTTTCAAGCGCGAAGGGCGACCTTCAGAAAAAGCAATTTTGACTTGTCGACTCACTGACCGACCGATCAGGCCTCTGTTTCCGGATGGTTTTAGTAACGAAGTCCAAATTATTGCAACGGTGATGTCGATCGACCCGGAGGTCGATCCGGATATTCTTGCCATGCTCGGGGCATCAGCCGCGTTGACCCTATCAGGGGTTCCCTTCAGGGGACCTATTGGAGCGGCGCGGGTCGGTTACGTGAATGACGAATATGTACTTAATCCCGATACCAGTGAGTTGACTGAGTCTCGGTTGAACCTGGTTGTAGCAGGGACAGAGAGTGCGGTACTGATGGTCGAATCGGAAGCTCAGGAATTATCTGAGGAACAGATGCTGGGTGCGGTAATGTTCGGTCACGATCAGATGAAAGAGGCAATCAGTGAGATTCGATCACTGGCCGAAGAGGCCGGTAACTCCGCCTGGGAATGGGAGCCTCCCCAAACCAATGAAGATCTTACCGCCAGGGTTGATGCCATCGGTCGATCCCACCTGGAAAGTGCCTACCAGATGGTGGACAAAGTAGAGCGCCAGACTGCGATAGGGAAAGCCAAGCAGCAGGTAGTGTCGGAACTGTGTCAAGACGACACTGAAGATGGTGAGGTCGAGACGGTAAAAGGAGCGCTTAAACTTCTGGAAAAAGACATTGTCCGCAGCCGAATATTGGATCGACAGCCCAGAATTGATGGCAGAGACCTTGAGACGGTCAGGCCCATATCGATTGATACAGGATTGTTGCCCCGAACCCACGGGTCGGCGATGTTTACACGAGGGGAAACACAGGCAC
Source organism: Gammaproteobacteria bacterium (assembly GCA_022450155.1). Classification (NCBI taxonomy): domain Bacteria; kingdom Pseudomonadati; phylum Pseudomonadota; class Gammaproteobacteria; species Gammaproteobacteria bacterium. Next base: position 29,589 of record JAKUQR010000007.1, read on the forward strand.
TCGTGGTCACGACGCTGGGTACTGAGCGCGACTCGCAGATAATTGATGCGATCGAAGGCGAACGACGAGACCGCTTTATGCTGCACTACAATTTTCCACCCTATAGCGTTGGGGAAACAGGACGGGTCGGGTCACCAAAGCGCCGAGAAATAGGGCATGGGAGGTTGGCTAAACGGGCACTACTGGCAGTAATGCCGATGCCTGAAGATTTCCCCTACGTAATAAGAATTGTTTCTGAAATTACAGAGTCCAATGGTTCGAGTTCTATGGCGACTGTATGCGGAGCCAGTCTTTCTATGATGGATGCCGGAATAGAGATTAAAGCGCCGGTCGCCGGGGTCGCGATGGGCTTAATCAAGGAGGGAGATCAGTTCGCAATCCTTACTGACATACTCGGCGATGAGGACCATCTCGGGGATATGGACTTCAAAGTTGCTGGTACCGAAGCCGGTGTGACCGCACTGCAGATGGATATCAAAATCGAAGGTATCAACAAAGAGATCATGGAGCAGGCCCTGACTCAAGCTAAAAAGGGGCGGTTGCATATCCTGGGAGAGATGGCTAAGGCCTTGGCAGAACCAAGATCTGAAATGTCCCGGTACGCACCCAGGATTATGACGATTCGTATACCCACTGAGAAGATAAGAGATGTCATCGGCAAGGGTGGTGTGACGATTCGTGCTATCTCCGAAAGTACCGGCGCTACAATTGATATTGAAGATGACGGTACCATAAAGATCGCCAGCGCAGATCTTTCAGCTGCCGAAGCGGCGCGTAAGCGTATCGAGCAGATCACTGCGGATGTCGAGGTTGGAACAATTTATGAAGGAAAAGTTGTGCGGCTTATGGATTTCGGAGCTTTTGTAAATATCCTACCCGGTAAAGACGGGCTCGTGCACATCTCGCAGATATCCAATGAACGTGTGGCTAGTGTCAGTGACAAACTTTCTGAAGGTGATGTCGTCAAGGTCAAGGTGCTGGAAGTCGATAAACAGGGCCGGGTTCGCCTGAGTATCAAGGCAGTGGAAGAGGCGGCCTAGCTACAGCGGACTTCGCTCGGTGAAGAGTTTCCGACACAGATTCAGAACTGCCGACTGAACGCTACTCTTGAAAGATTCGGGTAATCTCGTCTGGATGGACCTTGAGATGACAGGTCTGGACCCTGACAGGGACAGGATCATCGAGATCGCGACAATTATTACAGACGCCGGTCTTACGATTATTGAAGAAGGTCCTGTTCTAGCCATTAAACAACCTGAATCCGTGCTAAATCTCATGGATGAATGGAATCAGCGTGTTCATACATCCACTGGACTGGTAGCGAGAGTCCAGGATTCAAAAACAGACACCGCCGGGGCTGAACAGGCTACTCTAGAATTTATTGAACGCCACCTCTTTGAGGGGCGTGCACCCTTATGTGGTAACAGTATCTGCCAGGATCGAAGGTTTTTATATCGTTATATGCCTAAGCTCAGCGCCTATCTCCACTATCGGAATGTGGACGTCAGTACCATCAAGGAGCTGGTGGCTCGCTGGAGTCCCAATGTTATCGATGGCTTTGAGAAGAAAGCAGCACACCGGGCGCTCGATGACATCCGCGAATCGATAGAAGAGCTCCAGTATTACCGTAGCGCGGTGTTCAAGATCTGATTAGTCAATCTGCTGAGACAGGGGGATCATTGAGTTGTGCTATTGCCCACTCAATATGCTCGCGCACCATTGGTGTTGCCACCAATTTTTTCTCTTCAAGAACGGCCAGTACAGCATTCGTGGCTTTACTGTTACCCAATGCAACAGCAATGTTACGTAGCCAGCGTTGGTAACCAATTCGTCTTATCGGGCTTCCTTCTAGGCGCGTGTTGAATTCAGATTCGGACCAACTGAAAAGATCAGTAAGTACGGCGTTATCGAGTGAATGGCGAGGCTGAAAGTCCTGAGTGGATACTGGCTTAGAGAACCTGTTCCACGGGCAGACCAACTGGCAATCGTCACAGCCGAATATCCGGTTGCCAATCAGGGGCCTGAGATCCGCAGGAATCGGTCCCTTGAGTTCAATTGTCAGATAGGAGATACAGCGTCGGGCATCCAGTTGATAAGCCCTATCGATCGCACCGGTTGGGCATGCTGTCATGCAAAGATTGCAATCGCCACAGTGATCGGTTTGCTCATCATCTAACGGCAAAGGGAGGTCCGTGTAGAGTTCACCCAAAAAAAAGAACGAGCCCGACTCTTTGTCGATCAGGTTTGTGTGCTTACCTAGCCACCCAAGACCAGCCTTAACAGCAAGAGGTTTTTCCATGACTGGGCCGCTGTCTACAAAAGCCCTGTAGCGAAACGGACCGACTTCTCCACTTATTAAGTCAGCGAGTTTCTGAAGTTTTCGCCGCATCAACCGATGATAATCGCGTCCTAGGGCATAGCGGGAAACATAACCTCTAGTACTATCCTGTAGTATCTCTGTTGGAGGCGTTGCTGAATCAGGAAAATAATCCATGCGTACACTGACCACTCTGATAGTACCAGGATGAATAGCATCCGGTTTTGTCCGCCGGTCACCGTGTTTTGCCATGTAGTGCATGTCGCCGTGGCGACCGTCTGCGAGCCATTCAAAAAGACGCGCTTCTTCCTGCGAGAGATCGGTGCCGGCGATACCGATCATGCAGAATCCGAGTTCGCTGGCCCAAAGCTTCATCTGGGCTTTAACGGAAGTCAGATCCTTTGCTGAGAATATCTTAGGCATCATCAACGCGATATCATAACGCGATGGCAGAACATTTCGAACATCTCTACAGTTCTGAGGGCTCCCGGGTTGTCGATCGTAAAGCGATTAATTCACTTGGACTGGCCGACGGTGAACTGATGCAGCGTGCCGGCGCTGCTGCCTACGGCGTAATTTGTCGTAGATGGCCAGGGATTTCAACGCTGAACGTGGTCTGTGGGCCGGGCAACAATGGAGGTGATGGCTACATCCTGGCCAGGCTGGCGCATCAGGCCGGAATTAAAGTTAGAGTCTCTCAGGTCGTACCGCCCAAAACAGACGATGCGCAACGGGCACTGGAGCAGCTTGATTTACAGTCTATTACTGTCGAACCACTGAATATTGAGAAGGTCAGGGAAGCTGAACTCGTAGTTGATGCAGTCCTGGGGACGGGGCTCAGTCGCCCCCCAAGCGACATTTTTAAGACTGCGATCGATTCGATCAATGCCTCTGGCAGACCCGTGTTGTCACTGGATACCCCGTCGGGACTGGATGTGGACTCTGGATGGTCCGGTGGTGCAGCTGTACAGGCGACCGTTACCGTGACTTTTGTCTGTCTCAAGGCAGGACTATTTACGGGACATGGACCAGATCTTACAGGCGATATCGTGGTTGAGTGTCTGGAGGTGCCGGCGACTGTATTGGCCGGCGTTGAGCCAATGGCTTGCTGTATTTCAGCCCAGATCGTTCAGGAGCGACTCCCCGCTCGACGGCGCACCTTGCATAAAGGTGAAGCAGGCCATCTCGTGGTCATTGGCGGAGATGTGTCGATGAAGGGTGCTCCGTATCTTGCGGGCACAGCCGCTCTGAGAACCGGTGCTGGGCTAGTCACCATAGCAACCCGGCGTTCACACCTGGATACAATCGGCCTGGGTCAGCCTGAATTGATGTGCCATGTTGTAGAAGATCAACAGTCGCTTGAAGCTGTTCTCGCTGGGAAGACTGCGGTGGTTGTAGGGCCGGGAATGGGTCAGAGTGAATGGGGGGCTCAGATGCTTAGCGGTGTATTAGCATCCGGCTTACCCGGTGTGGTTGATGCCGATGCACTCAACCTACTTGCGCAGGAACCTAAGCAAACCGGACAGATGATACTCACACCACATCCAGGTGAAGCCAGCCGCCTCCTCAATATGGATGTCGACGCCATACAGAGCCAGCGGTTTGTTTCAGCAGCCAAGATTCAGTCTCAATATGAGAGCATTTGCGTACTCAAGGGGGCGGGAACAGTGGTAGCCACTGGAGGTGGAAATCTTTGGCTCTGTAAAGAAGGTAACCCGGGGATGGCGACTGCAGGGATGGGCGATGTCTTGGCCGGAGTCATTGGTGCTTTGTTGTGTCAAGGCCTAGATCCCGGAGATGCTGCGACCGCTGGTGTCTGGCTGCACTCCAGGGCCGCAGACCTTGCCGCGGCAGACGGTGGCGAGCGCGGTCTGCTTGCGTCAGACCTGTGGAGTCATCTTAGACGTTTGGTAAATGACCCGTATTCTGAATGAGTTTAAAACAGGTATTTACATGTGAGGCGCAGTTAACGGCTTTTGCAGCCAAGATTGCAATGATCCTTGTGTCAGGCGATGTAGTGTATTTACGCGGTGAACTGGGAACAGGTAAAACCACATTCGCCAGAGCGATTATCCAGCAAATGGGTCGTGTTGATTCAGTCACCAGCCCAACGTTTACCCTGATTGAGACCTATGACCTGAATGAGGTGTTGGTGGCCCATCTGGACCTTTACCGAATTGAATCTGAGGCGGAGATGGAGGGGGTTGGTCTGCGGGATTATCTAGATGGGGACTGGATTTGTTTGATCGAGTGGCCCGATCGAGCGCCAGGCATGTTGCCAGACCCCGATCTCACAATTGACCTGGCCTATGAGGGAAAGGGTCGCTCAGCTGTCTTGGTCGTCACAGAACGGCTGGCCGATCGTGCGGATTGGCTTAAATGAAGCGGTTTATTCTCGGGCTTGTAGTGTTTCAGTTAGCGATTCCCGCATTAGCCAGTGTTGATATTTTGGGTATAAGAATCTGGCATTCACCGCATAGAACCCGGCTGGTATTTGATCTCTCCGGGCCCGTCGAATACAGCGTATTTGATTTGGCCGATCCGCAACGAATCGTGATAGATCTCAAGGGCACGGTATCCAGCGCGATGTCGCCAGGTGATCAGACCTTGGGTCCCTGGCTCCTGGCCCTGCGTTCAGGTAACCCGAACCCTGGCGTACTGCGTTATGTACTTGATCTTAAGGAACAACTCAGCCATGACAGTTTTCTGCTTCTGCCTGGTGCAGTCTATGGCCACCGACTGGTGATTGAGGTCAGGCCAGTCGATAGCTCCGTTCGTGCGGACAAAATCCCTATCGAGACGACAACAGGGAAAGACTATGTTGTCGTGATCGATCCTGGTCATGGGGGTGATGACCCGGGCGCGTTGGGGTATCGCGGCACGCGTGAAAAATCGGTTGTTCTTGCGATTTCAAAACGACTCAAATGGATGCTGGACCTTCAGCCAGGTGTGGTGGCCCAACTAACACGCAAAGGCGACTACTATGTCAGCTTACGCGACAGAATTAAATTTGCCGCAGAACATCAAGCGGATGTATTCATCTCGGTGCACGCGGATTCGGCCCGTCGGAGAAGTGCGCAGGGTGCTTCGGTTTACATCCTTTCTTCTAAGGGTGCTAGCAGTGAAATAGGCCGCGAACTGGCAAAAAGGGAGAATGCATCAGATCTGATAGGTGGTGTCAGGCTGGGAAAGCAGGAACACAGCGTTCGGAAAATGATGCTCGATATGGAGGTCGACTGGAAAATAAAGGAGAGTAGAGCGTTTGCCTGGAAGCTCCTACACGAACTGGGCAAAGTAGGTCCGCTGCATACTAAGCAGGTTCAGCATGCGGGGTTTGTTGTGCTAAAAGCAATAGAGATTCCGGCGATTCTTCTTGAGGTAGGGTTCATTTCTAACAAGAAAGAAGAGCGGGCTCTAAAGACAGCGTTGCATCACGAGAGGATCGCGGGTTCAATATTTCGTGCCATTATCCGCTACTGTACGGAAAAATCTCAGTGTCGTGTAATCCAGAACTCCAAAGGGGCCTATGTTGTCCGCAAGGCAGAATCATTATCATTACTGGCAGCTCGATTTGGTACAACGATTTCGGCGATTAAAAAGGCCAACAAACTGAAGACCGATACATTGTTGATTGGACAGGATCTCGTCATCCCGGGGCTATGAGAGACCATGGACAGTAGTTCAGGACCGCTTACTGCGCGGATACATCGACTAGACAATACGCTGATCAATCAGATTGCAGCCGGTGAAGTTGTGGAACGACCTGCCTCGATCATCAAGGAGCTTATTGAAAACAGCGTTGATGCAGGAGCGACTGAGATTCAAGTCTGGGTGGAACGCGGTGGTGTCAAGCTTATTCGGGTTGCTGATAATGGCCATGGTATAGCGAAGGGCGATCTGATTCTGGCGACCGAGCGTCATGCAACCAGTAAATTGTTCGATTTGAAGGATCTATCGGGGATTCAGACGCTTGGGTTCCGGGGCGAAGCACTGCCTAGTGTCGCGTCTGTGTCGCGCCTGGGAATTAAGAGTCGTGTCGCTGACACAGATGCCGGTTGGGAGGTCAGCGGCGAGGGCGGTGCTTTTTCTGCACCAATCCCGACTTCGTGCGCTAAAGGTACGGTCGTTGTGGTGGAGGATCTGTTTTTCAACACACCGGCTCGCCGCAAATTTCTTAGGTCCGAGAAAACTGAGCGATCGCATATCGAGCGCGTCTTCAAGTGTCTGGCTCTGGCATCTCCTGCTGTATCTTTTAGTCTGTCGATTGATGGAAAGCCATGCTGGCGGTTGCCGGAAGAAGATTTTGCTGTGCGATCTCATCGGATTGAAAAAATACTGGGACATGAGTTCAGCAAAAACTCTAAGCAGATAAACGGCAGAGCCAGCGGTATATCCTTGATCGGGTGGATAGGCTTACCTGCTTATTCCCGGAGTCAGGCGGACCGACAATATCTTTTTGTCAATGGACGCGTGGTAAAGGATGTCTCGCTGTCGCACGCTGTGCGTCGCGCCTATGCGGATGTGCTTTATCGGGGGCGCCATCCGGCCTATGTGTTGGATCTGCGGATTGATCCGATGACGATAGATGTCAACGTGCATCCGACAAAGAACGAGGTGCGATTTGCGGACGTTCGTTTGGTGCACGACTTTCTCTATCGGGAAGTAGCGCAGGCGACTGCTGATACCCGGGCCGGGTCAAGATTTACAAGCAATGAATCAGGGTGGCCTGATACTTCTCAGCACCCACATCGTATAAGGCCGTTTGACTCGTTTCAAAGCGGGCTTGGACTGGAACCCGGTGACGTTACAAAGCCGTTTGTTCGCTCCCCAGACCATGATTATATGGATGCTGAAACTGCTGAGAAAGAACTCACTGAACCCGGCGCTAAGACAGACGATGTGCCGCCGTTGGGGTATGCGCTGGCCCAGCTAAAAGGTGCCTATATCCTTGCGGAAAATAAAGACGGTTTGATATTAATCGATATGCACGCGGCTCATGAGCGTGTTACTTACGAGCGGCTGAAAATTCTGCTGAATGAGCAGGTCAAAAATTCTCAACCCTTGCTGGTACCCGTGGTGACTGGTGTGTCAGTGGAAGAGGCTGACTGCCTGGAAGATAATCAAGCGTTATTTGAACAACTGGGATTTGAAGTGTCGCGCTCGAGTGTTCAGGCCATAGTGATACGCGCCGTGCCAGAGATGCTGCGTTCGAGTGACGTCGCTGGATTGGTCAAAGATTCACTCGCAGATCTGATCGAGCAAGGTTATTCAGACCGGATTGTGGACAGTATCGACGGCATTCTTTCCACTATGGCTTGCCATGGGTCTATCAGGGAGAATCGACAGCTGACATTACCTGAAATGAACGGTTTGCTCCGACAGATGGAAAAAACCGACCGTTCGGGTCTATGTAACCACGGCCGCCCCACCTGGAAGCAAATCGATATGACAGAAATCGACCAATGGTTTCACCGGGGCCGCTGAACACTGGAGTGAGTCCGACGCATACTGGCCCAGATACGTGTAACGCTGCGAGGTGGTCCTCGGGACAATGCGCCGCATTATAGTTATCACCGGGCCTACGGCTGTTGGCAAAACCGCGCTGGCAGTGGATGTCGCAAAAAAGTTTCCCGTTCGATTGATCAGTGTAGATTCCGGACAGGTATATCGCGGTTTGGACTTGGGTACGGCCAAACCCAGCCGCGCTTTACTGCGAGAATTTCCACACGATCTGGTAGACGTGCGTGACGTGGCCGATGTGTTTTCTGTTGTTGATTTTTGTTCAGCAGCTACACAAGCCATTAACGAGTCGTTTGATTGTGGAGTCGTGCCAGTGTTGGTGGGGGGCGCCATGTTCTATATCTCTGCTTTGTTTCAGGGGCTCGGTGAAGTGCCCCCAGCAGACCAGCATTTGAGGCATGAGCTGAGTCAGCAGGGTCAGCTGCTGGGCTGGCCACGGATGCACGAGAAGCTGTCTGTCCTCGATCCAGCAAGCGCTGAAAGGATTGATCGAAACGATCCCCAACGGATTCAAAGAGCTTTGGAGGTCTATGTTCTCACCAAAGGTGATGTATCAGTTTGGGATAAAAGAAAGCGTTTTCTACCGCCGGATATTTCGGTGAGTCGATTTATCCTGGCATACAACGATCGGGCCTTGTTACATCAGCGAATCGTTCACCGATTCGATGAAATGCTCGAAGCCGGGTTGGTTGAAGAGGTTGAGGGGTTGATGGGAATGCCAGGTGTCACTGCGGAGTTGCCAGCGATGAAAAGCGTCGGCTACCGTCAGGTTCTCGAGTATCTCAGAGGTGAGGTGGATTTAGTAACTATGCGGGAAAGAGCACTGTCTGCAAGTCGCCAGTTGGCCAAGCGACAATTGACTTGGAGTCGTAATACTGCGGGCGGTATCTGGCTGGATGCTGCGGACCCACAAGTGAACACCAGTGTGTCACGCTATTTGAAACAGGTAGAACATGAACCTTCGATATGTTTTAACCAGCGTGATTTTGGGTAGTTTGTTCCGTGTGAGTTGAATTATCTCGATTTCATCCCTACATTTGAGTCAGAGGAGGACCATAATGGCACGAACCCCTTTCATAAGAATTTAGGTAACTAGCAGAATTTAAAGAGATTATTTGCCGTTCGTACAGTTTCTGGCGGTGCGCGTCGTGTCTGACCTATAGCGGGAAAGGCAGATGTGGTCATATCTAAACGCTGTACGGAATTTAATGTTTATAGATAACTTGAAACAGGAGACAACTAATGACGCAACAAAAAGGGGCAGCCTTACAAGATCCCTTTCTCAATATACTCAGAAAAGAAAGAATACCTGTATCCATATATCTCGTTAATGGCATAAAGCTTCAAGGTCAGGTCGAATCATTTGATCCGTTTGTTGTGTTGTTGCGGAATACAGTTAGCCAGATGATTTACAAGCATGCAATCTCGACTATCGTACCTTCGCGTGCTGTTCGGATTCCCTATGACGTTCCCGAACATCTCAATGAAGATGATATAGGACATAACGAAGTTTGATTGTTGCAGGTACTCGGTCGCGCAGTATTGTGGGCAGCATCACTGGACTGAAGGTTAGTTTGTCCTGAGTGTGAATCGATCAAAAAGCCACCCGGTTCATCCGACGTCGGGTTCTGATCCTGACCGGCGTCAAGGCGAACGTGTGTTGTTGGTGCGACAGCAGGGTTTCCGTTCAGCTACATCTGAGGATTTTTCCGAAATCAAAGGACTCGCTGTCGCTGCTGGTTCGCAAGTCGTTTCTCACATCAGCGCGGTTCGGAAGATACCCCACCCCGCCACCTTCCTGGGCTCGGGCAAAGTTCTTGAGATCACCGATCTGGTTAATAAGTTGGCAGTAGATGTTGTCATACTCGATCATAACGCGACCCCGGTGCAGGAGCGTAACCTAGAACAAGCGTTCCACTGTCAGGTGATCGATAGAACGCGGCTGATTCTCGATATATTTGCGCAGAGAGCACGTACCAGTGAGGGTAAACTTCAGGTTGAGCTGGCTCAGCTAAACCACCTTGCTACCCGGTTGGTTAGAGGCTGGACCCACCTAGAAAGACAGCGCGGTGGGTTGGGTCTCCGTGGCCCAGGTGAGACCCAGCTAGAGACGGATCGACGACTGATCGGCCGGCGTATCAAAACGTTACGTCGCAAGTTAGAGAAAGTCAGGTCGCAACGGGCCTTGAGGCGAAATCAGAGAGATCGTGTACCTATCCCCACCATCGCGATCGTCGGTTACACCAATACAGGGAAAACAACTCTGTTTAATGCGCTCAGTGGCGCGACGGGCCTTGCCGTAGACCAGTTGTTTGCGACACTCGATCCTATGATGAGGCGGCTCGATATCAGCGGTTATGGACCGGTAATTGTCTCCGATACGGTGGGCTTTATATCCAGACTTCCACATGAGTTGGTGGATGCGTTTCACTCAACTCTAGAGGAGGTCAGCGCATCACAACTGTTGCTGCACGTCATTGATCTGTCAGACCCAGAGATTACGGAGCGAGTCGAGCAGGTTGAACGTGTCCTGGACGACATTGGAGCGGGTGATATTCCCCGCCTACGTGTTTACAACAAGGCGGATCTTATCGAGGACCCCGGTTTCAGATCATTCCCGAATGGTAGTCACAATCGAGGACTGCGAATATCAGCGTCCACGGGCAAGGGGATCGAGGACCTGATCGGAACTGTGGGCGCTCTGCTGGGTTCGGATAGAGAACGCCGGATGCTGAAAATACCTTCTGATAGGCCCCGTCTACGCGCAGCGGTCTATCGAATCGCTGAAGTTGTGGATGAAAAAGTAGACGCCGAAGGCAACTGGTGGTTGGAGTTGCTGGTGGATGCTGTGACCGTAGGCCGTCTGGAATCCCAGGAACAGTTCCAGTCCGGATTGTGGCAAGCCTTTGGACAGGACTCGACGCGGCAGAACGTTATAACCTGACCTTGCGGTTGGTCGGTTGAGACAGGTTGTTCGTGGTAAAATAAATACTTCACGAAAAGACATATTGATGTGAGGGGAAAACAAGATGGCGTGGAATCAACCCGGGAATCAACCCGGTTCTGACAACCGTGACCCATGGGGTCAGGGAAATGGAAAGAACACTCCGCCTGATCTTGATGATCTGATCAAGGATCTACGGAAGAAATTCAGTGGCATTTTTGGTGGTGGTGGTGGACGTAAGTCCGCCGGCGGAGGCAGTCGCGGCGGAATGTCAAACCTTAGTGGCAAAGCGCTGATTGTCATTGTCTTGGTCATCGGATTATTGTGGGCTGCGTCTGGTTTTTACGTGGTCGAACAAGGCGAACAAGGCGTAGAACTTCAGTTTGGACGCTACAAGCAGGTAACCGAAGCGGGGCTGAGGTGGCATATACCCTACCCGGTAGAGTCAGTTGAAATTGTCAACGTCCAACAGATCAGGACGGTTGAGGTGGGTTATCGTACCAATACTCGGTCAAATCAGTTTGCGACAGTTCCTCAAGAAGCGCTGATGCTCACTAAAGATGAAAATATTATCGACATTCAGTTTGCTGTTCAGTACGACGTTAAAGATCCTCGGTATCTTTTGTTTAACGTCAGCGAGAACACAGACCAGGTTGTGAGGCAGGCCACTGAGAGTGCGGTTCGGGAGATCGTGGGACGAAACACTATGGATTTTGCGATCACCGGTGGCCGGGCCGAGATTGTGCAGGAGGCCAAACTGTTGCTACAGGTAATTTTGGATCGATATCAGACCGGTATCAATGTAAAGGCGGTCGAGATGCAGAACGCTCAGCCACCGTCTGAGGTAAAGGGTGCTTTTGATGATGCCGTGAAGGCCCGCGAAGACGAAGTAAAGTTTAAGAATGAAGCGCAGGCCTACGCTAACGACATTATTCCCAGAGCTCGCGGTAGTGCGGCACGGGTATTTCAGGAAGCTGAGGCGTACCGGGCCAGTGTAGTCGCCGCAGCAGTGGGTGAAGCATCACGATTTATCCAAGTCCTGGATGAATATCATAAAGCGCCGGGTGTAACCCGTGACAGGCTTTATATCGATGCGATGGAGCAAGTGTTGAGGAACTCAACAAAGCTCATGATCGACCAGTCTGCAGGCGGTAATAACGTCATGTACCTGCCCTTGGATCAGTTGATTCGGCAACGTAACGATTCAGCGGGGATTACCGATCCCACCCTATTTAATAATGCTGGAGGTATGGAGAACTCTCTGGCTGAAACCGGCACCTCCCGTAGCGGGCGCGGCAGCCGGACAGGGAGGTTATCCGAATGAGAGGAAAGGGATTAGTCATTTTGATATTGATTGTAATTCTCGGAGCGCTCGGTTCTTCAGCAGTCTATATAGTTGACGAGAGAGAAAAAGCGATCGTGTTCCAGTTTGGTGAAATCGTGGCCTCCAGTGAGCGGGCCGGAATATATTTCAAGGTCCCGATCATCAACAACGTTAAGTTCTTCGACGCCCGAATTCAGACGCTGGACGCCGATCCCCAGTTGTACCTGACAAGAGAGAAAAAGAATCTCGTTGTAGATTCATTTGTGAAATGGCGAGTGCGTAACGCTCGCGACTACTACACAAAACTCGGGGGACTCGCGAGCAACGCGAGAAACCGCTTATCCCAGCGAGTTAACGATGCGCTGCGCCGTGAATTCGGAAACCGCACCGTACAGCAGGTGATATCGGGTGATCGGGTTGAGATAATGGCCATTGTCCGAAAGATTATCGATGAAGAGATCAGTTCACTGGGTATCGAGGTCATCGATGTACGACTTAAGCGGGTCGATCTCGACCCAGATATTAGTGAAAGGGTCTATCAGAGGATGGAAGCAGAGCGCTCTAGGGTGGCCAAAGACTTACGTGCCCGTGGTGCTGAGGTGGCTGAACAGATCCGGGCGGATGCGGATCGGCAGCGTACCATAATTATTGCAAATGCAAATAGAGAGGCCGAAGAAGTAAGGGGGCGCGGTGATGCCATCGCAACCTACACTTATGCAGAGGCGTTCGGCCGGGATCGAGAGTTTTATCGAATGTACCGCAGTCTCAATGCCTACAAATCAACTTTCAATTCGCCGAATAATCTCCTCATTATCGAGCCGACCTCAGAATTTTTTAAATATTTCAATACACCGACACCCGACCAAGCCGATTAATCTGCGCGACTGATGAACTGGCAAGAGTTGTTGGTCGGGGTCGCCCTCGTCCTGGTGGTCGAAGGGTTGATTCCATTCGCAAGTCCGGGACGATATAGAAAACTGGTTGAGGTCATCAGCAACATCGAAGATTCGCGGTTACGCATTGCTGGCGCAGCCTGCATGTTTGCCGGTTTGCTTCTACTTTATGTGGTTCGCTGATATTCCCACTCAGTCACTGGATCTTTGATGGTGCTAGAGATCTATAAACCGGTCCAACGATCTTATGGCTAGGAACATTGTCGTTCTGGGTGTTCAGTGGGGTGATGAGGGTAAGGGTAAGATCGTCGATCTGCTGACACGCCACGTCGGTGCCGTCGTGCGCTTTCAAGGTGGTCACAATGCTGGACACACCCTGGTGGTCGATGGCCAGAAGACTATTCTGCATCTGATTCCCTCTGGCATTCTCCACTCCAAGGTCAAATGTTTAATCGGCAGTGGTGTGGTGTTGTCACCCGTGGCACTGATCCAGGAAATAAATGCGTTGCGGGGCACCGTCACAGATATTGAACAACGGCTGCGTATCAGTCATACCTGTCCGGTCATCCTGCCCTATCATATTTTGTTGGATAAATTGCGGGAAAATGCAAAGGGCAAGAAAGCAATTGGTACCACGGGCCGCGGTATAGGCCCAGCCTACGAAGATAAAGCAGCGCGTCGCGGAATCAGAATTGGGGATCTCCTGGATGAGAATACTTGTAGATCGAGGATCGAGGAAGCGCTCGAGTACCATAACTTCGTTCTCAAACATTTTTACCGCAGTGCCTGCATCGATGCAGATGACCTGGTTAGAGAGTCGTTATCTTTCGGTCAGCAACTCGCACCTATGGTCGGTGACATAACTGTGGAGCTGACTGACTGCATTAAACAAGGTGACTCAATTCTGTTTGAAGGTGCCCAAGGGACTATGTTGGATATAGACCACGGCACCTACCCGTACGTGACGTCATCAAACACGACGGCGGGCGCTGCATCGACTGGCAGTGGTGTCGGGCCAATGCTTATTGACGGCATCCTTGGGATCGCCAAGGCTTACACGACTCGGGTCGGTAGTGGTCCTTTCCCAACTGAACTGTTTGACGAGACAGGGGCAACACTTGCTTCAAGAGGACAGGAATTCGGTTCTACCACAGGAAGACCTCGTCGCTGTGGATGGTTTGACGCTGTAATGGTGCAACGGGCGTGTTTGATTAGCGGTGTTTCCTCTTTATGCTTAACTAAACTTGATGTTCTGGACGGACTTGACGAGATCAAGATCTGCACAGGGTATGAAGTGGATGGCACGCATGTCAGCACTTTCTCAGACATGGGCAGGTTATCTTCATGTCGCCCGGTCTATGAAGTGCTGCCGGGTTGGGAGACCGCGACGTCTGGTATCAAGGAATTTGGCGTTTTGCCCCAGGCAGCAAGAGATTACATTGACAGGCTCGAAAATTTAACGGGATGTTCAGTAGATCTTATCTCTACCGGTCCAGATCGAGAAGACACGATCGTACGTCAAAGTCCGTACTGTTGAGTTGTGTTTGCCAGGGCTGCACGAAAATGGTACCGAGGAGAGGACTTGAACCTCCACGGGGTTACCCCCACCAGCACCTGAAGCTGGCGCGTCTACCAATTCCGCCACCTCGGCACAGGATATTTTGGTCAAAAGCTAGATCGGGCACCTTGCACTGTGAACCCAACGGCAGACTGCGGGCGCGAACATTACCAGTCTGCTCACTGGGTTGTCAATCGAACATCGAGCAAGTTGTTTGGGCCCAGAATCTTTTCAGGGTGCGTTGTTTACGGCGAACAGGTGCGAGGTAATTACAACCGTGGTTATCGGCAAATCGTACGATCACGGTCGGTCATGGACGTGGTGGCTTTGAACAATAGAGAACGGGAACGACGCCGACAACCAGGACGAAACGTGGTTACAAACCAGCATAGCTCGTATACCGATGCTGTCATTCAGAAATATGATCTTGAGGCACGGTGGTCGCCGCAGGTTATTGCCGAGGCAAAAAAACTTGCACGGCCCGCGAGTGAACAGTTTCAAAGGCAGTGTCTGGACTTTACTGGTCTACCTTTTGTGACAATAGATGGCTACGATGCACGCGATTACGACGATGCCATCTGCGCTCGTAGCACTGATGATGGCTGGCTGTTGCAGATTGCCATTGCCGATGTGAGTCACTATGTGCGACCCGGAACAGTGCTGGATAAGGTGGCCAGATCACGCGGGAACTCGGCTTATTTTGCCGATCGTGTCATTCCCATGCTGCCAGAGGTACTTTCAAACGATCTTTGCTCTTTGCGCCCTGACGAGGATCGTCTTGCCATCATCTGCAGTATTACTATTAACTCTGCTGGCGAGATTCTGAAGTGGACTTTCGATCAGGCCTGGATCCGATCACGACTTCGGCTGACGTACGATGAAGTACACCAGTATCTCGAAAAAAGGACAGAACGATTTTATCCGGATTGGGGCAAGGCGGTATGCGAAAGTCTCGATGTGGCGTCGGAGATTGTAAGAGCAAGGCAAGGTCGCTGTACCGGTAAAAGCAGGATAGATATTGATTTTCCCGAGACTGAGCTTGCATTAGGAGACAACGGCGCGGTCGAAGCTATTGGTTACCGGGAAAGTAACAGTGCGACCCGGCTCATAGAAGAATGCATGCTCGCTGCCAATCTTTGCGCAGCACAAACTCTTGCGAAGTCCATGGACAGGGCGGTCTATCGGGTTCACCACGCCCCTTCGCCGCAAGACCTTATACACCTGCGTCAGGTTCTGCAGCACTTTGGCCTTGCGCTCGCTGGCGGTCAGGCACCTAAAATCTTGGATTTTAATGAGACCCTCAGTGTGGCCCGGGAGACGCTGGGACATGCGCAGTGGGTGGAAGGACTAGTGCTGCGGACGCTCAAGCAGGCGCGGTATGACTCGGCTGTAGGTCCTCATTTTGCTTTGGGATTTGACTGCTATACCCATTTTACGTCGCCAATCCGTCGCTATCCCGATTTGGTTGTGCACCGCCTGATAAAAAATATACTGGGGTACGATCGTTCAACCCGCGTTGATACTACCGATGAGCAACTTGCTGACCTCGGTGTGCACTGTTCGATGGCTGAGCGTCGTGCGGAGCGCGCAGAACGGGCGGTCAGTGCCTGCTATAAAGCCCAGTTTATGTCGGATAAGATCGGGCAGGTGTTTAGAGGATCCATCAGTGGAGTCACTGAATTTGGAGTGTTTGTCCAGTTGCTCGACCAGCCAATAGACGGGTTGGTCCATGTCTCCCAGTTGGAGCGCGATTATTACGTGTTTAATCCGCAGGCCATGGAACTTTTGGGCAAGCACACAGGGAGGACGTTACGATTGGGAGACACCATTGAAGTCAGACTGACGGGGACGTCTCCAGAAGAGGGAAAAATAAATTTTTCCTGCATAATGAACAACCATTCTACACCCAGGGGAAGGACCTATCGTCGCAATAAAAAGGCGCACCGCGGGAGATAGAGGGTCAGGATCAGTGGGGGTGGCTGCATTGACTGGTTGCGCCCGCAAAATGGTCCTCGGCAGATCGTGGTGTATGGGGTGGGGTCACTCGATTCTTGACGCCATTAAAAAAATTTAATCTCATAATGGGTGTTGTATGACGGGAAAGCAGTCGCCATCACTATGAATACGACAGTCTCTACATCGTGCGGGTTTCACGCGGTCCAGAATGCCCTAAAACACCCCGACAATGTGGAGGTATTGCTATATGACGTTGAGCGCAATGATTTTCGACTGAAGGAAATCGCTGAAGAAGCTCGTCGTTCACGGGTCCTGATCCGGGCAACCAACAAGAAAGAACTCGATAAAGTGTCTGCTGGGATCAGACATCAGGGTGTCATAATTATTCACACAACTGGTTTGGTTAGACCCGCCTTACCGCTTGATGAGCATCTAGCTCAGATTCAACAGGTGCCACTGTTGCTGGTGCTTGATGGTGTTCAAGATCCCCAGAATCTTGGCGCTTGCCTTCGTACTGCAGCCGCTGCCCGAGTTGACGGCGTTATTCTCCCTCGAAAGAAAGGCTGTCACATCACGACCACGGTAATGCGTGTGGCAGCCGGGGGCATCAGTCATCTGTCAATATTTGAAGAAAGCAACTGGAACCGGGTCATGACTACCCTGAAAAATAATGGACTGTGGATTGTGGGTACTGATGAGCGCGCCGAAAGCGAGATCTATAGTACAGATTTAGTCCGACCTGTGGCACTGGTACTGGGTGCAGAAGACAAAGGCCTGCGTAGACTGACGCGCAAACAATGTGATCAAGTCGTGCGTATCCCTGCAGCCGGCCAAATCCGCAGCCTTAATGTATCAGTTGCAACGGGTATCGCACTGTTCGAAGCATTGCGCCAACGGCGTGGGAGATTATAAAACTTCACGATTAAAAAAGAGTTCGGAACCTGCGCTTGCTCAGTCAGTCTGGTTCACGTGTTTTTGGTCGGTAGTCGCAAAATTCTTTGATCACGCAAGCAGGGCATTTTGGCGTACGTGCGGTACACGTATACCGGCCATGCAGAATCAACAAGTGATGGGCATCCTTACGGTAACGTTCAGGCGTAAATTTAAGCAGCTTTTGCTCAACCTGCAGCACGGTTTTACCGGGGCCGAGTCCGGTTCGGTTGGAAACCCGAAAGATGTGTGTGTCCACTGCGATTGTGGGTTCTCCAAATGCGGTATTCAGGACGACATTTGCGGTTTTACGACCGACGCCAGGAAGAGCTTCGAGCGCCTCTCTGTCCGAAGGGACCTGTCCGTCGTGCAGATCGATCAGCATGCGGCAGGCCTTCATGATGTTCTGTGCTTTTGTGTTATACAGCCCAATTGTTCGAATGTGGCGTTTAAGGCTGGTTAGTCCCAGGTTCAGTATTGCCTGTGGTGTATTGGCTCTGCGGTACAGTTTGTCGGTGGCCTTGTTGACTGAAATATCTGTAGCCTGGGCAGAGAGAATCACTGAGACAAGTAACTCGAAGTTGGATCTGAAATTGAGTTCGGTAGAGGGCGACCCGTGGGCGCGAGCCAGAAGGCTAAAGATTTGTTTTCTTTTGGCAGAATTCATGCAAACCGCTGTTTCTTAATCTTTTTTAAAAAACAGACTGCTTCTGCGGGCGCGACTGCGTTTGACACTGCTGAGAATGTTTTGTCGAATGACAGTTTGTGTCCATGTTGTTTTCCGGTCAAAAGACTCCGCCGACAGTTGCGACCTCGAGCGTTTTATCTCAGCCCGCCTGCGGGCTCGCACGACCATGCCACTCGAATACTCAGGCCATGGACTGGCATCTTCATTGTCCGAGGGCATGCCAGTTATTGGCGTCATCTGAATACAGTCCATCGGGCAGGGCGCAATGCACAGTTCACATCCCGTGCATTCACGACCAATCACCGTGTGCATCAGCTTTGAAGCGCCGGCGATTGCATCGACGGGACACGCTTGTATGCAAAGTGTACAGCCGATACACAGTTCCTCGTTGATAACAGCACAGGCTAACGGCCCCGTTGTGCCGCAATTGGGGTCCAGTGGCACCAGTGGTTTGCCCGTAATTTCAGCCAGTGCACGAAGCGTGATATTGCCGCCCGGCGGGCACCGATTTATTGGGGCGGACTGAGCAGCGATAGCCAGCGCATAGTCCCAGCAGCCCGGGTACCCGCAGCGCTGGCACTGCGTTTGAGGCAGCCACTGGTCAATTGTGTGAGGATCGACCGCGCCACTCATTGAAGTTCTGTTTCCTCGGTACGGTAAGTAGTCACCGGATGATCAGCGCACACCCATTCCAGGTTCTGCACCGCCATCGGGCTGTATGACAAAAATGCCAGATGCGTCATCGCTGCCGGAAGCCGCCAGGATCATGCCTTCAGAGGTGCCGAACCGCATCTTTCTAGGAGCGAGGTTGGCGACCACCACCACCTGGCGTCCGATGAGTGTTTGCGGATCGTAGGCACTTTTGATGCCGGCAAATACTGTGCGGGATTCACCATCGAGGTCTAGCTGCAGCTCGATTAGCTTGTCAGCACCTTCGACGGATTGTGCATCGACAACTTTGGCGACGCGCAGGTCTATCTTTGAAAAGTCATCAATGGTGATCTCAGGCCGGATGGGTTCGTCTGAGAGATGAGGTTTAGTCACGGGTGATTCGGGTTCTATAGAGTCGGCAATCATCTGTTTCACATCCTTTGGGTTAATTCGCGTCAACAGGTGCTGATATTCTGAGATACGATGGTTCAGCAACGGCTGAGACAGGTTCGACCATTGTCCAGGTCCGGAGATATCGCAGCACAGGAAACTGCTAGAACGCTGCGCTAGAGAGGGGGTTACTGGACTCAGCCAGGTAATCAGCAGCCGGAAAAGGTTCAGGCCCTGGCAGCAGATGGCCTGAAGCTCGGCATCAGAACCAGCCTGTTTGGCGACGATCCAGGGCTGTCGATCGTTGACGTATTGGTTGGCTTCGTCAGCGACGGCCATAATCTCTCGTATCGCCCGGCTGAATTCACGATTGTCGTAGGCCAGGGCTATTGAGGTCCCGGCATCGACCGCGCGCTTGAACCTATCGGGGTCATCCAGCCGATCACCGATCTCGTTCCTAAATCGCTTGTTTATGAATCCGGCACACCGTGCAGCGATGTTCACAACCTTGCCGACGAGATCAGAATTGACACGCTGTACAAAATCCTCCGGGTTTAGATCCAGATCCTCAACGCGGTTATTCAGTTTGGCTGCGAAGTAGTACCGCAGATAGTCCGGATCCAGGTGGCGGAGATAAGTATCGGCCCTTATGAAGGTACCACGCGACTTGGACATTTTTTGGCCATTGACCGTTAGAAAGCCGTGAACGAACACAGAAGTTGGCGTGCGAAAATTAGCGCCGTGAAGAACGGCTGGCCAGAACAGGGCATGAAAATAAAGGATGTCCTTGCCAACGAAGTGGTACAACTCGGTTTCAGATCCCGGTTTCCAATAGGCATCAAAATCCAGTTTCTCGGTGTCGCACAGCGCTTTGAAGCTCGCCAAGTAGCCAATAGGTGCATCCAACCACACGTAAAAATATTTGCCTGGATATCCCGGAATTTCGAACCCAAAGTAGGGTTCATCTCGGGAAATGTCCCAATCCCGTAGCCCGGAATCAAACCATTCGGCCAGCTTGTTGACGACTTCGCGCTGTAGGCGTCCAGAGCCGATCCATGTCTTTAACATCGGTTCGAACTCTGGTAATCGAAAGAAATGGTGTTCAGATTCCCGTTCCACGGGTGTGGCACCAGAGATCGCAGATACAGGATTCTTCAGGTCACCGGGGGAGTAGGTCGCACCGCAGGACTCACAGCTGTCACCATACTGATCCGGGCTGCTGCAGCGGGGACACTCGCCCCGGATGAACCGGTCAGGCAAGAACATGTCGGCGTCTGGATCATATGCTTGCCGGATGACTCTTTTGGTAATGTAGCCGGCTGCATTGAGGCGATTGTAAATAGTCTCAGTAAAATAGCGGTTTTCTTCCGAATGGGTCGTGTGGTAGAAATCGAACTGAATGTGAAATCCGGCGAAATCACGCTGATGCTCCCTGAGCATCTCTTCAATCAGCTGAACTGGCTCAATACCATCGGATCGTGCTTTGAGCATGATGGGGGTACCGTGCGCATCATCGGCACAAACATAACGGGCATCATGTCCGGCGAGCCTTTGGAAGCGGACCCAGGTATCTGTTTGAATCACCTCCAGCATATGACCGAGGTGAATTGGGCCATTTGCATATAGTAGTGCACTCGTGACCAGGATCTTTCTAGATGACGTTGTCATGGGTGTCGGGTTGCTTGAATACCGGAATTTAGTGGTGTCAGAGAAATAGTTTCGGCTGGCTTCCGAGCATAGTCGAATTGTCTGGTTCTAAGCCGTTAAACGTATTTTAGCCGATACGAAAGGCCTGCCGGTCCTGTGTTAGCATTCGAATACAGAATAGATCGCACAGGTTTTGATGTGATCTGCTCACCTAATCCAGCATAAATCGATCTCAGTGAGGCCGTATATTTCTTATGATCACAGTAACAAAAAGTACCATTGAGGATGCTCTGTCCAAGATTGTTGATCCTCATACAGGTCTCGATCTGGTGACTGGCAAGTCGGTAAAGGACAGTGTGGTAGACGGCGGAAACGTTTCGATTGACCTGGTTTTGGGTTATCCGGCTAAAGGGTGGCACCCGAGTTTGAGGCAGCAGGTGGTAGATGCTGTGTCGATGGTAGAGAGCGTCGAGTCGGTGGAGGTGCGGATCGAAACCCAGGTGGTGTCCCACGAAGTGCAGAAGGGTGTTACCCCGCTTAAGAACGTGCGCAATGTGATCGCTGTCGCATCCGGCAAAGGCGGTGTCGGTAAATCGACCGTCTCAGCTAATTTGGCGGTGGCCTTATCCGCGGAAGGCGCGAACGTCGGTGTACTGGACGCGGACATATACGGACCGAGCCAACCGCGTATGCTGGGGATCGGCGGACGACCTAAGTCTAAAGATGGGAAGAGCCTCGAACCGATGAACAGCTACCACGTACAAGTTATGTCGATTGGTTTTTTAATTGAAGAAGATACGCCAATGATCTGGCGTGGGCCAATGGTCACTCAGGCCCTGGAACAGTTGTTGCAGGATACCCAGTGGCGTGATCTTGATTATTTAATTATCGACCTGCCTCCGGGTACTGGAGATATCCAGCTGACACTGGCGCAGAAGGTACCGGTTTCCGGCGCGGTGATTGTGACTACGCCCCAGGATATCGCGCTCCTCGATGCGCGAAAGGCACTGAAAATGTTTGAGAAGGTGGAGATCCCAGTTCTGGGCATTGTTGAAAATATGAGTACGCATATCTGCAACAACTGCGGTCACGAGGAACACATTTTTGGGGAGGGCGGCGGCAAGAGGATGTCAGCTGAGTACGGTGTTGAACACCTCGGCGATATTCCGCTTGATGGCCGCATCAGGGCTGATGCTGACGGCGGTCGACCGACGGTAGTTGCGGACCCAGATGGCAGTTTGGCACAGGCATATCGGACCATCGCACGAAACGCCTCTGGGATTCTTTCCGCACGAAAACGGAACTACAGCGAGGTATTCCCTTCTATTGTTATTCAAAATACTTGAAACCGACATCAGGGTCGCCTATGTCGATTAAGGCTGATAGCTGGATTCGCCGAATGGCGGATGAAAGCAGAATGATTGAGCCGTTTGAGGCCGGCCAGATCTCAAGTATGGGCGTAGATCGAATTATCTCGTACGGCACTTCCAGTTATGGTTATGATATTCGTTGTTCCGACGAATTTAAGATATTTACGAATATCAATTCGGCAATAGTCGATCCGAAGAATTTTGACAAAAGCAGTTTCGTTGATTATCAGGGCGATGTCTGCATCATCCCCCCAAATTCTTTCGCACTGGCTCGAACCGTTGAATATTTCAGAATTCCGCGCAACGTGCTTACGATTTGTCTGGGGAAATCGACCTACGCGCGCTGTGGAATAATCGTCAATGTGACCCCGTTTGAGCCCGAATGGGAAGGCTATGTTACGCTCGAATTTTCCAACACAACGCCTTTGCCAGCCAAGATCTATGCGAATGAGGGGGTGGCACAGGTAATATTTTTTGAAGCGGATGAACCCTGCGAAGTATCCTACAAGGATCGCCGCGGTAAATACCAAGGGCAGACCGGCGTAACGTTACCCAAGGCCTGATCAAGAGAACAAGGTATGGCAGGCAACAGTTTTGGTCAGCTGTTTCGCGTTACGACATTTGGTGAAAGCCATGGTCCGGCTCTCGGTTGTATCGTTGACGGGTGCCCGCCAGGCCTGCAGCTTAGCCCCGATGATATTCAGCAGGATCTGGATCGGCGTCGACCCGGACAGTCAAAGCACACCACCCAAAGGCGGGAGTCTGATCGTGCTGAGATCCTGTCCGGTGTGTTTGACGGTGTCACCACCGGTGCACCGATTGGTATGGTGATCAGGAACGAGGATCAGAGAACGAGGGATTATGAGCGGATTCGGGAACAGTTCAGACCGGGTCATGCCGATTACACCTATTTAAGAAAGTACGGAATTCGCGATTTCCGGGGCAGTGGGCGGGCGTCGGCCCGCGAAACGGTGTGCCGTGTGGCCGCAGGTGCGATCGCCCGAAAATACCTTCATCTTCACAGCGGTATTCAGATCACCGGTTATCTCCAGCAAATGGGAGACATCGTGGCCGAACAGCGCGACTTCGATGAAATTTCCCGCAACCCGTTTTTCTTTCCCGATGCCGGCAAGACCGAGAAACTTGAGAAACTAATTCAAGCGCTGCGTAGGGCTGGAGACTCTATTGGTGCAAGGGTCAATGTTGAGGCGACAAATGTTCCTGCCGGATTGGGCGAACCAGTATTTGACAAACTGGACGCGGAAATTGCCAAGGCAATGATGTCTATAAATGCGGTCAAAGGGGTAGAACTGGGAGCCGGATTTGACAGTGTTATACAGCATGGCTCTGAACATCGCGACGAGATGCGCCCTGAAGGATTTTTGAGCAATAATGCCGGCGGCATTCTAGGAGGCATTTCTAGCGGTCAGGATGTCGTGGTGTCAATTGCGCTAAAACCAACTTCGAGCATTCAAATTGCCGGGCGTAGTGTCGATATCTACGGTGAACCTGTTGAGGTCGTTACAACCGGACGCCACGACCCTTGTGTGGGCATACGGGCAGTACCGATAGCCGAAGCAATGCTTGCTTTGGTGTTGATGGATCACCTGCTGCGCCATCGTAGTCTCGGGGCGGAGTCGAAAGGCCCGGTTATTCCCGCCACAGCGGACACCTCGGAAGCAGACTGAAAGGCTTTAGACTCGGGTCCGCCTGTTGAAAGCCACATCCTGACTGTTTGTGTCGGGTTTTTCAGTTGCGCCCACTGATTGTATGTCTGGATCTGATAGTGCCTGCGTGACGAGGTATCCCATATCCTCGATGAATCGTATGGCATCGATGTCTGCACGACTGCCCTGTGAAATCTGAGCTTTCAAAGACCCTAATGCATCTAATGTAGGATACAGGGAAATCGGGTCTAGCAGATTACGGCAACGGTTGTGTTTGAAGATCAGCGTGGCGGCATCCCTGGCAAGATCTGGGTAAAGTGCTTGACTGAGGATTAACCCCTGGGGAAGTTGTGCTTCAGGGTTAAGCGGCAGTGCCGCTTCCCCGAGTTCACTTTGCAATCGTTGGAATAGTTTCACGAAGCTGGTCATTTGTTCGTAGTCGATTAGTGTTTAACCGAATTTATTCTTAAGGGTCCATTGTGTCATCAATAGTTGGGAGTTTACGTTAAATTGTCGAATGATAATTCGCCAAGGATAGTCTAGGACGGTTCGGTGATGTGCTACAATTTTATTCTATCGTCATTATTTGAGTTCTACTAAAAATGTCTGGAAAAACTCTGTACGACAAGCTATGGGACAGCCATGTGGTTCGTGAAGAGGATGACGGCACATCACTGATCTATATAGACCGCCACCTGATTCATGAGGTGACATCGCCGCAGGCTTTCGCCGGCCTGAAAGAAGCCGGGCGAGTGCCACACCGCGTCGGTGCAAACCTCGCAGTTGCTGATCACAATGTACCGACGACTGATCGGTCGGAGGGCATCAGTGACCCGGTGTCACGGCTTCAGGTAACAACGCTTGATCAGAACTGCAAGGAGTTCGGTATTACCGAATACGATATGAACGATCCGCGTCAGGGGATTGTGCATGTGATTGGCCCGGAACAAGGTGCAACACTCCCAGGAATGACGATAGTATGCGGGGATTCCCACACAACCACTCATGGCGCATTTGGCGCGTTGTCTTTTGGTATAGGCACCTCCGAAGTTGAGCACGTACTGGCGACGCAGTGCCTTGTGTCCCGAAAAATGCGGAGCATGCGGATTACCATTGAAGGAGAACTCCGGACTGGAGTCGGTGCTAAGGATTTGATCCTCGCCATCATCGGCGAAATTGGAACATCCGGTGGCACAGGCTATGCCATTGAGTTTGCAGGCAGTGTGGTCCGTGAGTTAAGCATGGAAGCGAGAATGACCTTGTGTAACATGACGATTGAAGCAGGGGCTCGCTGTGGCATCGTCGCGGTTGATAGGTCAACGATTGATTATCTTAAGAATCGCACTTATGCCCCCAAGGGCAAGGAATGGATTAAAGCGCAAGAACTCTGGTCTGATTATGTCTCGGACAAAGATGCGGTGTTTGATCAGGAAATAAGGTTGGATGGAAAGACGATCTCCCCTCAGGTCACCTGGGGCACATCGCCGGAAATGGTGATACCGATTGACGGAGAAATTCCTGATCCGCAAAGTCAATCCGACGAAACTCGCCGAGAAGGTTGGGCACGGGCATTGGAGTACATGGGCCTCGAGTCTGGGACACCGATCAGTGAGGTCAAGGTAGACAAGGTTTTTATCGGATCGTGTACCAACGGAAGAATCGAAGACTTAAGAGTCGCGGCGCAAGTCGCCCGAGGTCATAGAGTTGCCTCAAATGTCTCGCTGGCAATGGTCGTTCCGGGATCGGGGCTGGTAAAGCGCCAGGCTGAAGCAGAAGGGTTGGATGCGGTCTTTACGCGGGCAGGATTCGAGTGGAGAGAACCCGGTTGTTCAATGTGTCTTGCGATGAATGCGGATCGGCTGGAGATTGGCGAGCGGTGCGCCTCGACCTCTAACCGGAATTTCGAAGGCAGACAGGGTCACGGCGGCCGTACACACCTCGTCTCTCCCGCACTGGCAGCAGCCGCGGCCGTAGCAGGCCATTTTATTGACCCGGCCGATCTCGAGGATAAGTCTTGATGGAACCATTTAGGACTGTAAAGGGGATTGTCCTGCCCATCGATCGCTCAAATGTTGATACTGATGCGATAATTCCAAAACAGTATCTGAAGTCAGTGGCTCGTTCGGGTTTCGGTGCGAACCTATTCGATGAATGGAGATATCTGGATCAGGGTGAGCCCGGTCAGGAACACAGCAATCGGTCGATTAATCCGAATTTTGTACTGAACGAAAAGCGTTATACGGGCGCTGAGGTTTTGCTGGCCCGAAAAAACTTCGGTTGTGGATCATCGCGAGAACACGCGGTGTGGGCACTACATGACTACGGGGTCAAGGTGATTATCGCATCAAGTTTTGCTGATATCTTTTTCAACAACTGTTTTAAAAATGGTCTGTTGCCCCTTGCATTGCCCGATGATGTCATTGATACCTTATTTGGGGCGATTAAAAATGAACCGGGCTATATGCTGGAGGTAGATCTGGAATCGCAAAGCGTCGTCACCCCAGATGGCACGCAATATTCATTTGATGTAGAAAGTTTTAAGAAGTACTGCCTGGTTAATGGGCTCGATGAAATCGACCTGACCCTGCAGCATAAGAAAGAGATTTCTGAGTTTGAGGCGTTGCATAAGCGGAAGATGCCCTGGCTGTTTACGGACATTTCATAAGATGGTGCTGTGCAGTTCGTCTGGAGTCGGCTTGGGTGGCCTTCCTTTAATCAGCCTACAGGGAAAGGAATTTCTTGACCAATAGCGTAGATGTTGCCGTCGTCGGAGCCACCGGAGCAGTTGGTGAGGTGATGATCGATATTCTCGAACAACGCAGCTTTCCAATTGGCAGGTTGTTTCCGCTTGCGAGTGAGCGGTCGGCAGGTAGTACGATCAACTTTCGGGGGAAATCGATTCGGGTAACGAGGCTGGACGAATTTGATTTTTCCATGGCAAGGATCGGCTTGTTTTCAGCTGGTGGGAGTGTGTCGGCCTCTTACGCACCAAAGGCTGTGTCGTCTGGCTGTGTAGTTATCGACAACACTGCTCATTTTCGTAACGATCCGGATATTCCTCTGGTCGTCCCGGAAGTCAATGCACACGCCATAGACGGGCATCATGGCATTATTGCCAATCCTAACTGTTCGACCATTCAGATGGTCGTCGCCTTAAAGCCAATTTATGATGCTGTCGGCATATCCCGGATCAACATTGCCACCTATCAAGCCGTTTCAGGCGCAGGTAAGCGGGCCATTGCAGAACTGGGGCAGCAGTCACTCGAACTGCTAAATGGCAGGCCGGTCAACCCGGTTGTTCTGCCAAAGCAGATTGCCTTCAACGTTCTACCCCACATCGATGAGTTCCAGGAAAACGGTTATACGCGAGAAGAAATGAAAATGGTCTGGGAAACCCAAAAAATTTTCGGTGATGATACCATCCGCATAAATCCCACCTGCGTGCGCGTGCCGGTGTTTTATGGCCACTCCGAGGCTTTACACGTAGAAACCCGAGAAAAGATCACTGCCAAAGCGGTTCGAGAGTTGCTACAAGCGGCACCGGGTGTTGTTGTCGTCGATGAGTGCGAGTCGGGTGGTTACCCGACGCCTGTGTCGGATGGTGCTAACCAGGACGGTGTGTATGTGGGTAGGATCCGCGAGGACATTTCGTGCGCTCAGGGTATCAACATGTGGGTTGTATCGGACAATGTTAGAAAAGGTGCGGCATTGAATAGTGTGCAGATAGCCGAACATCTGTTTAGAAGTGCTTAAAGTCTATGTTAATTAACGTTAGACAAACGTATCGAATTATTCGCTGGGAAGTAGAATTTTAGTAACTTGATTAGAACCTCATATAAAAGATCAGTTCTTTGGATTGTTCTTTCGGTCGGCCTTTGGTTGGTGACATCTAATGTCCAGGCTATCGGCCTGGGTCGCATAGTGGTGAATTCCGCCCTGAATCAACCGTTTGACGCAGAGATATCGATTGCTTCCATTGAGGACGATGTGCTTGAAAGCCTGGAAATCAAGTTGGCAACGGATTCTGACTTTCGACGTGCCAATATCCCCATTGAACCGGTCGTCAAGTCGCTGCAGTTTAACGTCATCAACGGTGAGGCCGGCCCCTGGATTCGTGTGTCAACAGATAATCCCGTACGCATACCGTTTCTTCATTTTCTGGCTGCCATTGGGTGGTCGGGCGGTAAGATTATTCGCGAATATACGGCCTTGCTCGACCCGCCGGGTTACGACACTGTAGCTGGCCAGTCAATTGCATTGCCAAGTACGACTGGCCAGCGGGCAATACAGCCAGGTGACACTTACGAACCGGTCAGGAGTGGCGAGACGTTGATGGGTATTGCTGCGAATATTGATGTCGACAAAAGTGTGACCATATATCAGAGAATGTTTGCGCTGATGCACATGAATTCTGAAGCATTTATTCGTGGAAATATGAATCTGCTCCGAGAAGGCGCTACGCTGATTATCCCTTCTGTTGAGATGATGGCGGGCATCTCAAGGATCTTAGCCAGAGAGGAATATACCCGTCAGCTTTCAGACTGGATTGACTACCACCAAGGCATTGCACAGGGCAGGTCGCAGTCTGGCGAGAGGCTCTGGGTATCACTGATACCGGGCGATGAGAAAATCGTTGTCAAAGAAGTTGAAAAAATTGTGATCAAGGAAGTGCCGATCGAAAAGGTCGTTGTCAAAGAAGTTGAAAAAATTGTGATCAAGGAAGTGCCGATCGAAAAGGTCGTTGTCAAAGAAGTTGAAAAAATTGTGATCAAGGAAGTGCTAGTCAACCAGTCAGAGGCAGGCCAGAACAACAAGCGCGCCAGTGCTGATTCAAATACAACCACTACCGGGGAGTATGTCCTCAGGATTGTTCAACCAGATTTGGACACCCAGCCTGCAGCAGTGAGCAAAAGCTTCGATGCGGTACCGGTGCCAGCTGACCAGCCGTCTATCGATCCTGAGTTGGAGAAAGTCAAGCACCGCCTGACGCTGACCGAGGAAACCTTGGCGTCGAAGGAGCTCGAAAATGAGAAACTGTTACGCCAAATTGCATTGTTAGCAGAGCAGATCGACAAGTCGGCCAGGCTGATTGCCTTGCAAGATGAAGCACTCGCGTTAGCGCAGCAACAGGCAACACTGCGAGCGCAGCAAGCTGCAGCAGCGTCTTCAGTTCGGCCACCGGATACAACCGCTGTACTGACAGCGTCGGATACAGCCGTTGAAGGTTCACAGACTTCGGTAGACCAGACGACAGGTGACGATGATCAAACAACTGTACTGGCCACTACGGACACGGCTGGCGNNNGCNCACAGNNTNCGNNNNANNANANNNCGNGTNNNGNNAG
>JAKUQR010000007.1:58795-146893 GCA_022450155.1 Gammaproteobacteria bacterium
ACAATGAGAAGAATGCCTCTCAGCAGGATAGCAACACTTCAGAGCGCGCCGTGGTGACCACCTCAAATACAGTCGATGACGAGAAAGTTAAGAGTACAGGCAGCCTGGCTGTCGCAACAGAGAAGGAATCTGGACAGCAAAATACCGCTGATCGTGGACCTGTGGAGGCACTGACAGGGGTTCTTCGCAACCTAACCACAGTTGACGAACTCAAAAAGCTTTACCAAAAGGACGAGCAGCTTGTTGCTATGTTAAGCGCAGCAATCATACTGATCCTATTGCTGTTGCTACTGGTTCTGCGCAGACGACGCTTGGCCAATCAAGATAATTCGGCGTCAGCGGCGATGCCCATCGTGATGCCGGCGGTGACCGGTGGGCGTGATACCGAAATTTCTACCCAGCAGCTCCCTGGTGCGAAGCCAGGAGAAGAACCCAACGCTAGGTCTGAAGACCCAGGAATAGCAGAGAGATCAGGTGACGCGTCGCCTGATGGCGGTAAGGCGACCACCGATCCGATTTCTGAGGCGGACATCTATCTCACCTACGGCCACCGTGATCAGGCTGAGCAAGTGCTGGCGTCCGCGATTGTCAGCGAACCGACCAGAGTTGATCTCAAGCTGAAGTTGCTCGAGGTGTATCAGGCGCAAGCGAACTTGGAAAAGTTCGAACAGACGGCCAGCCAACTGTCTACATCCCTGTCGGCGGATACCCCTGAATGGGTATCGGTCGTTCAAATGGGTCGTGCCATGTCCTCGAACAATCCACTTTTCACAGCAACGTCTCTCAGTCGTCATGATCCAGACAACGACATAGCCAGTGACGACGATAGCGGGATTGAAGAAATCGGGATTGATCTTGAACTTGAGGAGCCAGGAGTGGAATTATCGACCTCTACGGCCAGTTCACAGTCAGACGTGCAAGCGAATGAAACAACGCGCTCATCGCCGGCTGATCTGGAATTTGCAGAGGACCCGGTTAAGGCAGGCGATCCGGTCAAACACCCTGCAGACGAGACAGCGTCCGGTTCGAGTGCTTCTGGTACGGAAGCTTCAACCGAAGATCCAGATAATGCCGATAGTATGGATGTTGGGACCCGTCTTGATCTTGCCCGGGCCTATGTTGAAATGGGAGACAACAGTACCGCCAAGAATTTACTCAACGAAGTGATACAACACGGCGATGCGGGTCAAAGGGCAAGTGCTCAGGCGATATTGACGAACCTCGACAGCAAATAACCTACAAATTCCCGGTTCATGGCTTGATCAGGTTCGTGCTGTACCGCTAGCCAGGCCCTGAACAAACTCGATAACGTTATCACACAGTTCTGTGGTCGGTTGCCCGCTATCATCCAGATTTGCCTTGATCTGATCGACCAGTGCGGAACCAACAACCGCAGCATCTGCAAAAAGATTGACAGTGCGAACCTGTTCGGCTGTTTTTATTCCAAATCCAACTGCAAGCGGTAGGTTGGTCATATCGCGCAGTTGAGTGATCGCCTGTTTGACACGTTCGGGATCGGCGGAGTGTGTACCAGTAATACCGGTTATCGATACATAGTAAACAAAACCACTGGTATTCTGTAGAACAGTTTTGAGGCGTTTATGGTTTGTGGTTGGAGTAACCAGGCGAATCCAGTGAAGGCCGGTCGTCAGGGCAGGATGACAAAGCTCTTCATCTTCTTCAGGAGGCAGATCTACGATAATGAGGCCATCGACACCCGATGAATAGGCATCATGCACAAATTTCTGAGTACCATACTGATAAATAGGATTGAAGTAGCCCATCAAAATAATGGGTGTCTGTGAATCTGCGCGCCGGAAATCCCTGACCATGCCAAGAGTGCTTTTCAATGTCGCACCTGCTTTCAAAGCGCGCTGACTGGCTGCCTGTATAGCTGGCCCGTCAGCCATGGGGTCAGAAAAAGGCATGCCTAGTTCAATGACGTCTGCACCGGCTGCGGGCAACCGGCTCAGAAGATCTCTGGATATGGATGGACTCGGATCCCCGGCCGTCAAAAAAGTAATCAGTCCACCCCGGGATTCACTGGCGAGCTGAGCGAATTTTCGTGTCAGCCTGGTTTCTACCCCAATGGCCTTCACAGTTCCACTCCCAATGCGTGAGCAATAGTGAAAACATCTTTATCTCCGCGGCCGCACAAATTCATGACTATCAGGTTGTCCTTATCAAGCGTAGGCGCAATCTTGGCAACGTGTGCCAGCGCGTGGGCAGGTTCAAGAGCGGGGATTATTCCCTCTGCTCGGCAACATAATTGAAATGCATCCAAAGCTTCGCTGTCAGTTACAGACACATATTCGACCCGACCAACATCATTTAGCCACGAGTGTTCAGGACCGATTCCAGGATAGTCGAGCCCGGCAGAAATAGAGTGCGCATCGATAATCTGTCCGTCGGAATCCTGTAGTAGATATGTTCGGTTACCGTGCAGTATGCCCGGTGTGCCACCTGTGAGCGATGCAGCATGTTTACCTGATTCTACGCCAAGACCTGCTGCTTCCACGCCTATGATCCTTACATTATCGTCGAGGAAGGGGTGGAACAGGCCCATAGCGTTTGAACCACCGCCAATACAGGCAATTAATATATCCGGGAATCTGTTTTCCGCCTTGAGGATCTGCTCCTTCACCTCACGACCTATCACACTTTGAAAGTCTCGAACCATGGCAGGGTAGGGATGTGGCCCTGCAACGGTGCCGATGATATAGAAGGTTTCTTCCACGTTAGCGACCCAGTCCCGAAGCGCTTCATTCATTGCGTCCTTAAGGGTCGCTGTCCCGCTCTCCACCGGGATGACTTCGGCTCCCAGTAGTTTCATTCTGAACACATTTGGCGCCTGGCGTTCTATGTCCGTTGAGCCCATGTACACAACACAGGGTAGATCGAAAAGAGCGCAAACCGTAGCAGTTGCAACGCCATGCTGACCCGCGCCTGTTTCTGCGATAATTCGTTTCTTGCCCATTCGGCGAGCAAGCAGAATCTGACCCAGTGTGTTGTTGATCTTGTGGGCGCCAGTATGGTTCAGCTCGTCGCGTTTGAAGTAAATACGAGCACCACCGAGTTCTTGAGTCAGGCTTTCAGCGAAGTAAAGCGGACTTGGGCGACCGATGTAATGTTCTGCAAAAAAGTCGAAATCTGACTGAAAGCTTGGGTCAATCTGGGCCTGGGCATAGGCCTGTTCGACCTCAAGAACCAGTGGCATGAGTGTCTCCGCCACGAAACGACCGCCAAAAATTCCAAAATGACCGGTTTCGTCCGGACCGCTACGATAAGATTCCGGCTTTGCGTTATTTGTTGACATCAGCGCGTTATAGTGTGTAGATAGATCGTGAACTATGGTCTATTGTATCAGCGTCCGCCAAGGCAACAGTAATGAACCTTGGTTTCAAATGGGGCCATATAGCACGACCCATTCACAACTGGTAGGGCTATTGTTTAGTCCGACGTTGAGTGTTTTCCCTCCAAACTTTCATTTCAACGTAACCAGGTGTTCCCGGGGGCAGTGTACAAGATGATTTCAAATAGTATATTTCGATTGGCCATGTGTCTCGAGTACGATGGTAGTCATTACCATGGATGGCAGATACAAAGTGGGGTAGTAACCGTACAAGAGACGTTGGAAGGGGCCGTGTCCAGCGTAGCAGATGAGCAGGTTCAGGTGATTACGGCGGGTCGTACAGATGCAGGAGTGCACGCGACGAGTCAGATTGTTCACTACGATACTCGGTCCGATCGGTCGAGCCAAGCGTGGCTACGGGGTATCAACTCTAATTTGCCACATTCGGTTGTTGTATCGTGGGTGGTACCGGTGCCGGCTACTTTCCATGCACGGTATTCTGCGCTCACTCGGTCCTATCGCTATGTCCTGTTGAATAGACCGGTACGGCCGACCTACCTGTCCAGGCGGGTTTCCTGGGACTACAGGCCGCTTGATCTAAACAAGATGAGGGCAGCTACGAAACCTTTGCTTGGCGAACACGACTTTAATGCATATCGTGCAGTTTCATGTCAATCAAATACATCGACCCGCACCATTCACGAGCTTGAAATCAATCAGAGAGAAAGCTGGATTTGGTTCGATGTAAAAGCAAATGGATTTCTCAAGCACATGGTTCGGAATATTGTCGGGGTCCTCGTGGCCATTGGCGCCGGTGAAGCCGAGCCGGACTGGGCCAGGGAAGTACTGGAAACACGTGACCGAACGATGGGCGGTGTAACAGCCCCTGCCGATGGACTGTATCTGTGCGGTGTTTCCTACCCGGACAGGTACAACTTACCCACAGCACCGCCGTCATGCAGGTTCTGGTAACATGAAGTTGGGACCATGTTGACATGGTTCGTCGGTTGCAAATTACGTTAACCAGTAAATCACCTTGCGAACTCGTATAAAAATCTGTGGAATTACCCGGGTTGAGGATGCTGTGACCACGGCCTCTTTTGGTGCGGATGCAATTGGCCTTATGTTTTACGGTCCGAGCCCTCGTGCAGTTAACATACGCCAGGCTGCAGATATCGTTGACAGTTTACCCGCGCTGGTTCATGTTGTTGGTGTGTTTGTGGACCCGACCGAAAAAGACGTTGATGCGGTACTCAGTGAAGTAAAGCTTACCGTGCTCCAGTTTCATGGCAGTGAGTCTGCCGAGTTTTGTAACGGCTTTGGAATACCATACATCAAAGCATTGAGGATGTCGGATGATGCCGACCCCGAATCCTATGCACGTTCCTATCCGCAAGCGTGTGCGCTTTTGTTGGATGCCTATGAATCAGAAAGATACGGTGGCACGGGTATGGTATTTTCGTGGGAACGGGCCAAACAATGTCAGAGCAGTCCCGTGATTATTGCTGGTGGTATAGACGCGAGCAATGTTTCGGCTGCGCTTTCGATATCCGGGGCCTATGCTGTTGATGTTTCAAGTGGAGTGGAAACTTCACCCGGTCAGAAGAACGCACAAAAGATCCAATCATTGATCTGTGCGGTTAGGGATCATGATCAGATTCAAAGACATGACGGTAGGGCAGACTGACCATGAACTGGTTCGAGAGACTGATACCACCTAAGATCAAAGTCCGCAGTGCAATAAATAAACGCAGTGTCCCACAGGGTTTGTGGCATAAATGTGGGGCCTGCAATGCTGTGCTGTATGGTTCGGAGCTTGAAAGGACCAGCCAGGTTTGTCCAAAGTGCGGGCATCATATGCGACTGAACGCCCGTGAGCGATTGCGGACATTGTTCGACGAGGCTAAGTTCACTGAACTGGCAAGCAGTCTACGACCCGTTGATCCGTTAAGGTTCAGGGATTCTAAAAGGTATAAAGAAAGGCTCAGTGATGCCCAGAAGGGCAGTGGGGAGTCCGAGGCGCTGATCTGTGCTCATGGAAGAGTTGATGGGTCAGAATTGGTCGCGGTCGCCTTCGAATTCAAGTACATGGCAGGATCGATGGGATCAGTGGTCGGTGAGCGTTTCGTCAGGGCGGTCGATCATGCCCTACAGACTCAGACACCTCTGGTCTGTTTCATCGCCAGCGGTGGTGCCCGAATGCAGGAGTCGATTTTGTCGCTGATGCAAATGGCAAAAACAACTGCCGCACTGAACAGACTGCACGAAGCTGGGCTACCCTACATTTCAGTTCTTACAGACCCGACAATGGGTGGTGTGTCGGCAAGCATTGCCATGCTGGGTGACGTTATCATCGCCGAACCAAACGCGCTGGTTGGGTTCGCAGGACCTCGGGTGATTGAACAGACGGTACGCGAGACTTTACCGGAAGGTTTTCAACGTGCTGAATTTTTACTTGAACACGGCGCCATTGATATGATCGTGGCAAGAGATAAAATGTCCGACACTATCGCCAGCTTATTGAAAACGTTAGCGCCTAATTCCGAGCGTAGCATAGAGGGGGAGTTGGTGTTTTAATTCTAGAGACGGTGTTTACTCTTTATCATCCAGTGTGGAAAAGAAAGTACTGCCAACAACTGAGCTGACCGTGTCCTTATCATCTCGAACACTGGATCAGTGGCTCGAATATATTCAGTCGATTCATTTTCGGTCTATAGATCTTACCTTGGATCGTGTACGGCGCGTGCTTCACCGAATGAGGCTTCGGTTGCCATGCAAAGTGATCACATTTGCCGGTACGAATGGCAAGGGTTCAACAGTCAGATTTGTCGAGTCAATTTATGTGTCGACTGGTTATAGGGTGGGTGCTTATACCTCTCCTCATCTGGTTGCCTATGGGGAAAGGATTCAACTCAATCAATGCCCTGTCGAAGAGGGCGAGTTGGTGGAGTCGTTCGCAGTAGTTGACCAGGCTCGGCAGGGCATTCCCTTGACGTTTTTTGAGTTTGGGACCTTAGCGGCGCTTTATATTTTTTCGATCAACAAGCTGGATGTGGTACTGCTAGAGGTCGGATTGGGCGGTCGATTGGACGCTGTTAATACGATGACTTCGAATCTCAGCTGTATTACCCCCGTGTCACTTGATCACGAAACCTGGCTCGGACGATCTTGTGAGCAGATAGGATATGAGAAAGCCGGCATCCTTCGCTTCGGTGGTAAAGCAGTGCTCAATGACCACAACGTGCCAGCTTCCATCGTCGATAGGGCGGTTCTGTTGAAATGTGGGATAAAACGAATCGGCATAGATTACAGTCATACAGCATTCGACGGCTACTGGGCCTGGAAACCGGATCCGTCGCGATGGGGCGGCGCAAGAACACACGATAGCCTGCAGATCCCTGGATCGGGGGGCGATGCTGTCCTGCACAACGCAGCAGGTGCGGTTGCAATCGTTGAATCGATGAACGCAGATTTGCCTGTCGATAAAGATGCAGTCGGCGAGGGTCTCGCAAACACAGAATTACCTGGTCGGATTCAGGTGTTGCCGGGCAGGGTCGAACGAATTTTTGATGTCGCCCATAATCCGGCTGCTATAGTTAATCTGGCCGCGTTCATTGATAAGCGTGATCCTGTTAGGCGTAACCTGGCTGTGTTTTCCATGTTGAAAGACAAAGACGTGGCTGAAGTCGTCCGCCTTATGGGGCCTAGAATTGCCGGCTGGCACCTGACCCAGCTGGACAGTCCTCGGGCGACTCCATTACAGGAACTGGCTGATGTAGTGGCCACTCATTCGAGTTCGGACATAAAGATGTGGTCTGATCCTTTGCATGCCTACAAAATGGCTATGCAGCTTGCACGTTCCGGCGACAGGGTAATTGTTTTCGGATCATTTTATCTTGTGGGTGCTATACTCAAATCAGTTTCAGAAGATCCTCTTCAGGCGTGAATGCCACAGCCCACCGATCATTTATTTGATTTAAAGCATCGACTTATTGGCGCGGCAGTTTTAATAATCGTTGCTGCAATTGTTCTCCCCTCGGTCCTGACTGGTCAGAAACACGATTATCGCCGTGCATCAATCAATAATGGCGAAGTGGTAGTGCCAATTCAGCAGACGTTTATCTCGCGGATTGAGGCGGGGAAGCGCGATGTTTCTGCACAACCCAGTCCTGCTGAAGCCGATAAAGATAAATCTGAATCAAGAAAGGAGTCCAATACACAAGGGCCCACTATGGATGTAAATGATCTGGGAAATAACTACAATCAGCCTGTGGCCGGCCTGGTTGGGTTGCCCTCCGGCTGGGTGGTTCGGGTGGGTGTGTTTCAGATACCTGAAAATGCGAAGAAAAGGCGATCTCTGCTTGACGAAAACGGATTTAACGTCAATCTGGAGGAAACTAAACTGAATGGCAAGACAGCGATCAGGGTATTTCTGGGCCCGTTTTCGACCGAGGAGGAGGCCGAACGTATGAAAGCTCGAGCAGTCATGGTCACAAACGATAAAGCATTTGTCGCACGCTACCCGTAGATGCCGAACAGATTAAGATCTAAGACACGAGGTAGATGCTGGTGTTGGACTCGATAAATCTCGATCAGATCGTCTGGGTTGATGCCGTCGTGCTTGCGGCCCTCGTCCTATCGCTTGGATTAGGTATTTTCCGCGGGATCGTGCGTGAGATACTGTCCTTGAGTTCTTGGATTATCTCAATATGGTTGGCCTATGTGTATGGGGACGATCTGGCCATTGTGGTCGTACCCTGGGTCGAGTCGGAACGACTCAGTGGGCTGATCGGCTACGTGGTTGTTTTTGTGACAGTTCTGGTTCTGCTTTCGCTGGTTGGCGCCCTACTGCTTAAGCTTTTTCGGATAGCCGGGCTTTCCGGTACCAGTCGTTTGCTGGGTGGGTTGTTTGGGTTTCTAAGAGGTCTCGTGATCGTAACAGTCTTGTTATTTAGTGCAGAGTGGACGCCAGCAACCAGTCAGGCATGGTTCAGAGACTCCCAGATCGTGCCATACTTCGATGTGCCGCTCACTTGGTTCAAATCCAGGGTAGTGGATCAGTTGAATGCAGCGACCTTCCAGTAAGGTAGCGAAAAGTAGAACAACAATAGTTGAACCAATAGGAATCAGAGTAACAAACCGTGTGTGGTGTCATAGGTATAGTCGGGCAATCTCCGGTCAACTATGCGATCTATGAAGCCCTGACCCTGGTGCAGCATCGAGGTCAGGATGCCGCAGGTATAGTGACCTGCGACAATCTTCGTGTCCATCTACGTAAGGACAGTGGCCTGGTCAGGGATGTGTTTCACTCCAGACACATGGAGCAGTTGGTCGGCAATATTGGCCTAGGCCACGTACGATATCCAACCGCAGGTAGTGATTCCAAAGCTGAGGCACAGCCGCTATATGTGAATTCTCCATTCGGTATTGCCCTTGGTCACAACGGTAATCTGACTAACACTGCCGAACTGAGTGAGGAATTATTTCGGGAAGATCTAAGACAACTGAACACCAACTCAGATTCTGAGGTCTTGTTGAACGTTTTTGCACATGAGCTTCGTGAGTCCGTCGGTGCCAGTCGACTCCAATTGGAGCCTGACGATGTTTTCAGGGCGGTGGGTCGTGTGTATGAACGTTGTCATGGTGCTTACGCGGTGGTTGCGATGATTGTGGGGTATGGGCTTGTTGCTTTTCGAGATGCCAATGGTATTCGCCCGTTGGTTCTCGGTGAGAAACCCGATGCTGATTATAATTCCGTGCTGATAGCGTCAGAAAGTGTTGCTTTAGATGTTCTTGGCTACAGCAATCTAGGCGATGTCGGTGCAGGAGAAGCAGTTTTCGTGGACCTTAGAGGCAATATTCACAGGAAAATATGTTCTGAGCGGTCGAGCCTTTCGCCCTGCATATTCGAATACGTGTACCTGGCCCGCCCAGATTCAATTATTGACGATGTTGCCGTCTACAAAAGTCGTTTGAGAATGGGCGAAAAACTCGGTTGGCGGCTTTTAGAGATGTGGCCGGACCACGACATAGAAACAGTGATACCCGTGCCTGATACCAGCAGAACATGTGCTCTGCAGCTGGCAAATGTTATTGGTGTTAAGTACCGCGAGGGGTTTATAAAGAACCGTTACATCGCGCGGACATTCATCATGCCGGAGCAGGCTGAACGACGTCGATCTGTCAAACAGAAACTCAATGCGATTGATCTTGAATTTCGAGGCAAGAATGTATTGTTGGTTGATGACTCGATAGTTAGAGGGACGACCTCACAGCAAATCATTCAGATGGCACGAGAAGCCGGAGCGCGAAGTGTGTACTTCGCCTCCGCTGCACCGCCGGTCAAGTATCCCAATGTATACGGAATTGACATGCCCGTGGTGGGAGAGTTAGTTGCAAATAATCGTACTACAGAAGAGGTCTGTCAGCACATAGGAGCAGACTGGTTGATGTATCAACAACTGGAGGATCTAGTTGACGCAGTTCGGGCGGGAAATCCGTCGATAAAAAGTTTTGATTCTTCCTGCTTCGACGGTAATTATGTCACTGGAGATGTTACATCGGATTACCTGAGCGAGTTAGAAAAGCAGAGAAGCGGTTCGAAAAGAAGCAGCAGGCGAAATGAACTAGACTCTATTGAGCCGAGTGTAGCTCACTGAGTAAGGACAAGCTCCTCTCGACAATCCCCGTAGGAGAGCGAGATCACATTATCGTTGAGCACTGCAGCACTGGGTCCGTTTGCCCAGTCACCAAGGACTATACGGTAAGCAGTGTCGCTGTCATTCAACTCGATCCGGTGTATACCCGGGCGGTGTGTGTGCCCGTGAATCATCACCCGGGCATTAGTCTTATTGAATTCATCTACGACTGCTGATTGATTCACATCCATTATGTCCAGGGGTTTTATTGACTTTCCATATTCACTGCGGTATCGGACGGTTTGGGCGAGCTTGTCTCGCTCCATAATGGGTTTTCGTAGAAAGTTGCGTTGCCAGTCTGGGGCTCGGACCATGTTGCGAAAGGTCTGATGCTCAATGTCATCAGTGCAAAGACTATCTCCATGGAGAAGTACCGCTTGACAGGTCTGAGTCACAAGTAAGAATGGTTCTGAGATTAAAACACAACCGGTTCGTTCGCTGAACTCAGAACCGAGTAAAAAATCACGGTTACCGTGGAGCACAGAAATCGCCATACCGATATCCGAGAAGTCTTTCAGAATCGTCTCATAATCAGATTGCCCAAGATGTTCAGATGCATCGTCACCTAGCCAGTACTCGAATAAGTCACCCAGAATAAACAGGTTTTGTATTCCCAATGACGCCAAGTCGCTGAGGTAATGCTTAAAGCGGGGTCCCAAGGCCGACTCGTCCGGGGTCAGATGGAGGTCGGAGATGAAAGCGATGCTCAATTCAGGTGTAATCCATTAAATGCACTTCGTGAATCCATGATCAGTAAACAGTTTCACCTGCCTTGGTGATTTCGTCAAATTTCAATTGCCGAGGTGCATCGAGTCGACACGTATAGTGGTTGCGAGCTACAGTCGGAGAGGCAGGGATCTCGCCTGACTCCGAAGTGACTAGAGCGTATGCGACCTACCGATCGGGGCAACCTAGTTTGGTCAAGTATGCAATTGTTTTCTTCTCGAATTCCTGTAAATGGCCCAGAAGAATCAATTTACAGCGACTCAATCATAAAGATATACTTTAAGGTTTACGGGAACTCAATTGAATAATAGTTTAAAAGCTTGCTTCGGCAGGCAGTTCGAAGAGGTGAGTACGTGACATTGACTGGTGCGGAAATCGTTGTCCAGAGCCTCAAGGATGAGGGCGTGGAATTTGTGTTTGGCTATCCAGGTGGTGCGGCTTTGCACATCTACGATGCGCTCTACAAGCAACAGGATGTCCGACATATACTTGTTCGTCATGAGCAGGGCGCAACCCATGCGGCCGATGGATATGCTCGGGCGACCGGAAAGACGGGTGTTGTGCTGGTAACGTCAGGTCCGGGCGTGACTAACGCCGTGACCGGTATTGCAACGGCCCACATGGATTCCATTCCGATGGTCGTACTGACGGCCCAGGTTCCGACTGCACTGATTGGAGATGATGCGTTTCAGGAGGTCGATACGGTCGGAATTACACGACCATGCGTTAAACACAATTTTCTCGTCGGCAGGGTTGAAGATCTTGCGGAAATAATAAAAAAAGCCTTTTATATTGCGAGTACCGGGAGACCGGGGCCAGTGGTTGTCGACATACCTAAAGATGTGACTGCGCAGATTACTGAATACGAATACCCCACCAGCGTGGAGATTCGTTCCTATGCCCCTGTCTTGAAAGGTCATCCGAAACAGATAAGTCGAGCCGCCGACCTGTTGCTGGGCGCGGATAAACCCATAATTTATAGTGGTGGCGGAATTATTCAAGGTAATGCCGCAGACGAACTGACCCAGCTTGTCAGGGAGCTCGAATTTCCATGCACTAACACCCTTATGGGGTTAGGCGGGTTTCCGTATAGCGATCCGCTGTTCCTCGGGATGCTTGGCATGCATGGTACCTACGAAGCCAATATGGCGATGTACGACTGTGATGTCATGCTGGCAATCGGAGTGCGTTTCGACGACAGGGTAACCGGAGACCTAACCAAGTTTTCTCCTAATTCAACAATTATCCACGTGGACGTTGATCCTTCTTCTATCGGAAAGAATGTAAGTGTGGAAGTGCCGATTGTGGGTCAAGCCGCATCGGTGCTCCGTGAAATGCTCAGTGTTGTGAAAGCCAGAAAGGCTGATGGGTTAATGCCTGAGATCGCACAGTGGTGGGACAGAATCAAGGATTGGCGCGCATTGAAGTCATTCGAATATGATCGTGATACCGTGGAGATAAAACCACAATATGTAATCGAAACGTTACATAAAATCACCAATGGCAGCGCTTTTGTTACTTCCGATGTAGGTCAGCATCAAATGTGGGCTGCGCAGCATTATGGATTTGGCGCCCCCCGGCGTTGGATTAATTCCGGTGGACTCGGCACCATGGGGTTCGGCCTACCGGCTGCCATGGGCGTGCAACTGGCATATCCCGATGAGCAAGTCGCCTGTGTCACGGGCGAGGCCAGCATTATGATGTGTATCCAGGAACTGTCTACCTGTAAGCAATACGATTTGCCTGTAAAGGTGATTAATCTGAACAATCGATATATGGGAATGGTGAGACAGTGGCAGGAATTTTTCTACGACAAGCGTTACTCTCATTCCTACATGGACGCATTGCCCGATTTCGTCTCTTTAGCGGAAAGTTTTGGTCATGTGGGGATGCGGGTTGAAAATCCTGCTGATGTCGAGGCTGCGCTGGAAGAAGCATTTGCACAAAAGACCCGCCTGGTCTTTATGGATTTCATTACTGACCAGACGGAAAATGTCTATCCAATGATAGCAGCTGGTGCAGGACACAACGAAATGCATCTTAAGCCTTCTGGAGCGGATAATGTTCCAGTCGAACGGGAACTTGCCTAACTGAATGAGAAGAATCATTTCTTTGCTCGTGGAGAATGAGTCTGGGGCGCTATCCAGAATAGCAGGCCTTTTTTCGGCTCGCGGTTACAACATCCAATCCTTAACTGTTGCACCTACTGAGGATGAAAGCCTCTCCAGGATGACTATAGTTACGCAGGGCTCTGATGCCATTATCGAACAGATCACCAAGCAGTTGAACAAGCTTATAGATGTTGTTCGATTGGTGGATTTAACTGAAGGTCGTCATATCGAGCGCGAGTTGATGTTGATAAAGGTTATCGCAGAACGTGGCGAGCGAGAAGAGGTTAAACGACTGACTGACATATTTCGGGGTCGAATCATTGACGTCACTAATGGCACTTATACCATCGAGTTGACTGGCCCGGGTGGAAAACTCGATGCATTTATTGAGGCGCTACAGGGAACGGAAGTGGTCGAAGCGGTTCGCTCGGGTGTATCTGGTATATCTCGCGGGGATCGAGCGTTGCGATACTAGGTTTTACCTTGCGTTCTGATCTCACTAAATCTACTGATAACTTATCCAGAATAAGGAGCATTTGTTTATGAAAGTCTTCTATGACAACGACGCTGATCATGGTGTCATCCAAGGGCGAAGGACCGCAGTTATTGGTTATGGTTCTCAAGGACATGCACACGCGAATAACCTCCGTGATAGTGGTGTAGACGTTGTTGTTGGATTGCGAAAAGAATCTTCATCATGGGGTAAGGCTGAAAACGCTGGATTAACCGTAGCTACTGTGCCTGATGCAGTAAGTGGGGCAGACGTTGTCATGATGCTGGTGCCTGATGAATTGCAACCAGACCTATTTGAATCGGAAATTATTGGCAACCTTAAACCTGGAGCGGCGCTGGCTTTTGCCCACGGGTTTAGTGTTCATTTCGGCTTTATAAAACCAAGTAAGGAGGTGGATGTCATAATGATCGCGCCGAAAGGCCCAGGTCATCTGGTTCGATCGACTTATGTGGAGGGCGGTGGTGTGCCGTGCCTGATCGCCATCAAGCAGGATGCGACGAGCAATGCCAGAGAAATAGCTTTGTCATATGCATGTGCGATCGGAGGTGGTCGTGCAGGCGTGATCGAAACGACCTACAAGGAGGAGACAGAAACAGACTTGTTTGGCGAGCAGACTGTACTTTGTGGTGGGATCACTTCTTTAATCCAAGCTGGATATGAAACGCTGGTCGAAGCTGGTTATGCTCCGGAGATGGCGTACTTCGAATGCCTTCATGAAACGAAACTGATTGTCGACCTGATTTATGAGGGTGGAGTTGCGAACATGCGTTATTCAATATCTAACACGGCAGAATATGGCGATGTTACGCGTGGGCCGCGAGTAGTCAATGATGAAACCAAAGCAGAGATGAAACGTATACTCTCCGAGATTCAGTCTGGCGAGTTTGCCAACGAGTGGATGGCTGAAAGCCGGTCAGGGGGTGAGCGGTTCAAGCAACTTAGAGCTGAAGCCCAAAGCCACCCGATAGAAGATGTCGGAGCACGATTAAGATCAATGATGCCTTGGATTCAGAAGGGTAAGCTTGTTGACAAGGATGTAAACTAGACTGGGAGATCATGCTCAGGCGTGAGATGCTTGGTTTTTTGGAAGCCTATTGACTCATGATTGCCCGAGAAGGCTGGACGCGTATAGCTTTTTTTGCGGTGTTGGCGTTAGGAGTGCAGATTTTCGCAGGCACTTTTTGGGCGCTACCCTTGTGGTTGTTGCTTCTGTTGGTAATACAGTTTTTCAGGGACCCTGATCGCGAAATACCGCAGCAGCCCGGGGCGATAGTCTCGCCAGCTCATGGGCGCGTTATTGCGATTGAAAATGTTATAGACCCCTATATAGAACGCCGGGCACTCAAGATCAGTATCTTTATGAACATATTTTCTGTTCATTCTAATCGAACTCCGGTAGATGGAGTTGTGGTTGAGAAGTGGTATGAAAAGGGTCGATTCTTGAACGCTTCACTGGATAAGGCATCTCAATTAAACGAGCGATCTGCCGTGCACTTTCGTACCAGGGATGGTTGGGATGTCACGAGTGTTCAGATTGCTGGCCTGGTTGCCAGGCGTATACTTTGTTATC
This sequence comes from Gammaproteobacteria bacterium, assembly GCA_022450155.1. NCBI lineage: Bacteria > Pseudomonadati > Pseudomonadota > Gammaproteobacteria > Gammaproteobacteria bacterium. The sequence goes on from JAKUQR010000007.1 coordinate 73,767, forward strand.
TGAAAAAGGATCAGGAGGTAGTACGGGGTGAGCGTTACGGGTTTATCCGTTTTGGCTCACGAGTCGATCTATATCTGCCCGAGGATACTTATGTGGTTGCGCAACTCGGTCGCTGGGTATTGTCTGGAACCGACATAATCGGTTTTTTACCGGTCTCTGAACACTAGTCATGGAAACGGGAAAGAAAATCCACAAGCTAGAGCGAGCTGACAGAGGTCGCAAGGGGATCTATATATTGCCGAACCTGTTTACGACCGGCAGTCTTTTTGCTGCATTTTACGCGATCGTGCAGGCTACAAACGGCTTCTATGAACATTCTGCTATCGCTATAGTCGTTGCTGCCGTGCTCGACAGCCTTGATGGTAGGGTCGCGCGGATGACCAATACGGTAAGTGATTTTGGCAAGGAGTACGATAGTCTTGTTGATTTGGTAGCGTTTGGGCTAGCCCCGGCTTTGGTTTTCTATGCATGGGGACTGAAAGATTTTGGCAAAATAGGATGGTTGACTGCATTCATCTACGTCGCCACCACGGCACTGAGACTCGCCCGCTTTAATACTCAAGATACCAAAAGCGATAAATATTTTCGCGGGTTACCTTGCCCGGCGGCGGCGGTGCTGGCAGCGACAACTCTTTGGACAGTGCAGAGTTATGGCTTAACGGGTACCTGGACTGTTGTTACGGCGTTGCTGGTGATGATTCTTCTGTCAGCAGCGATGGTGAGTTCTTTCCCTTATAGGAGCTTTAAGGATCTTGATCTAAAAAACCGGGTACCATTCATGACGCTTCTCGCGCTCGTGCTAGTTTTTGTACTGATTTCATTTGATCCACCCGTCGTGCTCTTGCTGCTGTCAGTTGGTTTTGCACTATCTGGTCCAATCTTATGGTTATTTGGAAAGAAACCAGAATCTTCCGATATTGCCGATGAAGATGACTTTGAGGCTGACGATGAAGTAACAGAAATCGGGACAACAGTCAGCGGGGTTGATAAATTATGATTCGTCGTTATACTGCCCGTCCAAGGAACAAGGCCATTTAAAGTGTATCCAAGCACCTACAGATTTTGTCTTGCTAAGGAACCGCGAACAGGGTTGACACGCTCTCTTCCGCTGGGTTTAGCACTGTGTGGTCTTCTGCTGCGCCGCTAGGCGCACCATATCCCCCCTCCAACTAAAACTCAACCAGATCGACTGCTTACATCGTTGTAAAACGATGCCGCACGCAGGTTAATGAGGTGTGGCCTCTGGGTGTCAGTCTGGTATTCAGACAAATTAGCAGAAGTGAGGTGCATCATGACTGATCGGTTAATTGTTTTTGACACAACGTTGCGTGACGGCGAGCAGAGTCCTGGCGCATCGATGACGGCAGATGAAAAAATGAGGCTCGCTCGGCAACTGGAACGACTAAGAGTAGACGTTATAGAAGCCGGATTTCCAGCTGCCAGTCCCGGAGACTTTGAAGCGGTTCAAAGAATCGCAAAGCAGGTGAGAGAAAGTACGATCTGTGGTCTGGCCCGGGCTAATGCCCGCGATGTCGACCTGGCAGCCGATGCCGTCAAGCCGGCGGAATCTCCGAGAATACACACGTTTATTGCTACCTCTCCCATTCATATGCGGGAGAAGCTGAGAATGTCACCTGAACAGGTGTTGGAACAGGCGGTGTTGTCGGTTAAACAAGCCAGAAATAGCACGGGAGATGTGGAGTTCTCGCCTGAGGATGCGGGTCGTTCTGATGAGGATTTCTTGTGTCGACTACTTGAAGCAGTAATCGATGCCGGCGCAACGACGATTAACATACCAGACACTGTAGGCTATACGATGCCTAGCCAGTTTGGAGAGTTGATAGGCAATCTGATGGAGCGGATACCGAACTCCGATAAAGCAATATTTTCAGTACATTGCCATAACGATTTAGGGATGGCTGTCGCCAATTCGCTAGCCGCAGTGCTGAAGGGAGCGCGTCAGGTCGAGTGCACTGTCAATGGACTCGGAGAGCGAGCAGGCAACGCATCACTCGAAGAAATTGTGATGGCAGTCAGGACAAGACAAGATTTTTTCGACTGTGATACCAACATAGACTCGACACAGATTGTCCCAGCAAGTCGCCTGGTATCGACTATTACCGGATTTCCTGTTCAGCCCAATAAAGCGATTGTGGGTGCTAATGCGTTTGCTCATGAAGCCGGCATACATCAGGACGGTGTTCTAAAAAATCGTGAAACTTACGAAATAATGCGTGCGGAAGATGTCGGCTGGTCAGCTAACAAGCTTGTGCTCGGCAAACATTCGGGTCGTACAGCGTTTACGAAACGTCTTTCAGATTTAGGGATAGAATTTGAGTCTAAGGTCGATCGGGATGAGGCCTTTGCAAGGTTTAAGACATTGGCTGACAAGAAACACGAGATATTTGATGAAGACCTTATAGCTTTGGTCAGTGAAAGTGATTCTGAACAGGTGAATGAAAAACTTCAATTGGTGTCGTTAAGGGTATGTTCGGCAACCGGTGAGATACCGAAAGCTGTCGTTACGCTAAATATTGAGGGTACTGAGGAAACAGGATCAGCGACGGGCGACGGAGTTGTAGACGCTTCATACAAGGCTGTAGAAAGTATTGCTCCTTCAAAGAGTAACCTGCTCTTGTATTCTGTGAACAACATTACGACTGGTACAGATGCACAAGGAGAAGTCAGTGTGCGTCTGGAAAAAGATGGAAGAATCGTCAATGGTAACGGAGCAGACACCGATATTGTAATTGCCTCAGTAAAGGCGTACGTGAATGCGCTAAACAGGCTCAACCAGAGTCAATATTCCGTTCATCCACAATTGAGTGGTACGGAATAAGGTGGGCCAGCAGCTGTTGGCAATACGTTACAGATCGCAGTACTTACGGGAGATCGGGATTGTTCGCTGGCAAAGGAGAGTGTCGAGAACATCTCCAGTTAGGGCAGATGGTGACGATATCGAACTGGAGGCGCTTGCGGATAAGGTTCGGCAGTGTCAGGCATGCGGCCTTCATACGCACCGACAGAACACGGTTTTCGGTCATGGCTCCATAGACGCAGACTGGTTGTTCGTAGGTGAGGCACCCGGTTCGGAAGAGGATAAACAGGGCCTACCGTTCGTGGGTCGTGCGGGCCAGTTGTTAGATTCAATATTGTTTAGCATCGGATTGGCGCGGGACGAGGTTTATATCGCCAATGTGCTCAAATGCCGGCCGCCGCGGAACAGAGATCCGATGGGTGAAGAGGTGATTCAATGTGAGCCCTATCTGCACAAGCAGATCGACCGCATCAGACCTGAGATTATCATCGCAATGGGTCGCTTTGCAGCCCAAGCACTACTGAAGTCGACAGCGTCGATAGCGGAACTGCGTGGCCAAAGACATGAGTATTCAAAATTCAGGATTCCTTTAGTAGTAACCTATCACCCGGCATACTTACTCCGCTCACCGTTAGAGAAACAGAAGGTGTGGAAAGATCTTCAGTTCGCGCAGGTTCTGTTGCACGGATCTGAAAGTGAACGGTCAACATGATCTGGGTATAGTGCGGCCTATGGGGCATTCAGATATACCTCAAGTTGTGGAGAAAGAGCGACCAATCGTAATTCATCCGTGGTCGCAGAAGATATTCTCCGAGTGTCTTAAAGTGGGTTATCGGTATTGGGTTGTCGATACCGATGATCAGATCATCGCTTACCTCGATCAGTCGGTTCGTGGAAAGAATCGCACATCTTGAATTTGGCTGTAATATGCAATCGGCAAGGTCACGATCTCAGCCGTGGTCTTGTCAAGAAGGCATGCGATTATGCCGGCAAAAGCGGAGCGGAGAGGGTTCTGCTGGAGGTTTCCCCAAATAATTGAATCGCGCGACAGTTGTGTGTAACAGAAAGGTTTATGGTCTTTTGCCGCAAAAATAACGACTATCGTTCTGTTGGTCACTCGTCTTGGAGCGGGTTCTAGAGCCTGCTTCGGCAATGACGCATTGAATTTGATTTGTTATCCTGTAGACCGACTGATAGCACCATGATGACTAAATCGCCGGCATTAACCAGTTGTCGTGGGCTACCGGATAATTTGGGATCGTAGTTTATGCACAATTGGTTTAACACCGAGCTTGGAAACTGTTTCACTGCCGAAGCATGTGCTCACATTCCCAGTCTGGTTCCTTATGGTTATCATGGAGTGGCATTGCAGATTGGGGCAGGGGGGCAGGATTTACTGGCCGACATTGACTGTGGTGAGCGAATCTATGTTGTTCCCCCAGGCTGTAAACTGAACGGAGCGCGAGTCTGTTCTGATTGGGACGCGCTGCCTTTCGAGCGCAGGTCTATGGATCTCGTTGTCCTGTTCCACGCGTTAGATTTCGGGAAAGATCCCGGCGGAGTATTAAGAGAAGTTAGCGAGATCTTGGCGCCCGAAGGGTATTTGGTTGTCCTGGGGCTCAACCCCTTTGGTATCTGGGGTATCTGCCGGTTGCTCAAATTTCATAAAAACACAATTCCGTGGACGGCAAACTACTTTCCGCTGACGAGGGTCCAAGACTGGATAAACTTATTGGGGTTCGCAACGGTAGGAGGGACAATGTATTTCTATCGACCACCTGTCAATAATGAACTTATATTGCGTCGGCTAAAATTTATGGAGGCGGCCGGCCGGCGTTGGTGGCCCGCACTTTCTGGTGCTTATATTCTGGTTGCGAAGAACAAGGCCCTTAACACCCACACAAAACATCTGAAGAACGTGTTAAGAGGGCGCCGGCAACGACACCGGCTCCAAACATTATCGCGAAAATCCTGACTACAGTCGACAATCAGGGAAACCAGTAGAAAACAGTGGCTGAGCGATGGTTAATCTATACGGATGGGGCCTGTCGCGGCAATCCAGGGCCAGGAGGCTGGGGTGCGGTTCTGTATCGGGTAGGTGAGAAAAATGAACTCAGTGGTGCCGAGTCAAATACGACCAACAATCGGATGGAACTGACAGCACCAGTAGAGGCCCTTGACGCACTTCCGGCCTCCAGCCACGTATCCGTCTACACAGACTCACAGTACGTCAAAAATGGTATAACTCTGTGGATATCAAACTGGAAGCAAAACGGCTGGAAAACATCAAATGGCAAGCAGGTAAGAAACCAGGATCTCTGGCAAGCACTTGATCAATCCACACGGCGCCATGTTGTCCAGTGGTATTGGGTAAAAGGCCATTCTGGCGACGCTGGGAACGAAAGAGCAGATGAGTTAGCCAATGAGGCGATCGAAAGAATGCTTGCTTAGATGGCCTAAGATCAGGTACGCGACAGCAACGACATGAGACAAGTCTTTTTAGATACCGAGACAACTGGTTTAGATTGGGAACTAGGTCATCGCGTCGTCGAGATAGGCTGTATCGAGGTGTCAGCCCGGCGGATTACAGAAAATTCTTTTCATAGTTACGTCAATCCCGAAAGGCAGGTCGAGTCGGAAGCGCAAGAAGTGCACGGACTCACCACAGAATTTCTGTTGGACAAGCCAAGATTTTCAGAACTCCTAGAGGAATTCCTGTCATTTATAGAAGGCTGTGAATTGGTTATCCACAACGCATCCTTTGATATCGGGTTTTTGAATAACGAAATAAGGTTGGTGGATCCAGCGCGTGGGAAAATTGATGATTATTGCCAGGTCGTAGACAGTTTGGCACTGGCTCGACAACTGCATCCCGGCCAGCGCAACAGCCTCGATGCTTTAGCCAAGCGCTATCAGGTCGATACCAGTCAGAGGACTTATCATGGTGGTCTACTGGATGCGAGAATTTTGGCAGAGGTCTATCTCGCGATGACCGGTGGACAGGCAGACCTCTCCTTTATGATGAATGACCAGCAGGCGAAGTTAAGAGAGGACAATCTAGATATCGGTCGGAGTTCTGCAAGAGGCGCCAGAGGCAGCAGTGACTACTCAGACGAGAGATTCGTGGTCATTTCGGCCAGCGATGATGAGATTTTAGAACACAATGAATGGCTCGATAGGTTAGGCGACAACTGTGTCTGGAGGTCTGATGTAGAGTCCTGATTGGGCCACGCTGAGGATGAATTTTCGTTGGAAAAGTTTTGATATTGTGGGTATGTGTGCCTTAAATCATTAGAGGGTTATTGTTTCAGGCAAGAGTTAGCGAGGAGAAATAGATGAATGATGACCGAAAATATCCGGTCGACTTGGAATATGCGGAAACTGCCTACATTGATGAGACCCGCTACCAGGAGATGTATCGTCGGTCAATCGATAATCCCGAAGAGTTTTGGTCGGAGCAGGCGGAAAAATACCTGACTTATACCAAGAAGTGGGATCAGGTGATGAAGTATGACTTCGTCACCGGAGAGATTGCATGGTTTAGTGGTGCAAAACTCAATGCAACGGTTAATTGTATAGATCGTCATCTTGAGTCTCGGGGCGATCAAGTTGCGATCATATGGGAGAGCGACGATCCATCTGAACAGCAGCATATTTCTTACAAAGAGCTACATGAACGCGTCTGTCGATTTGCCAATCTTCTGAAATCGCGCGGAGTGAAAAAGGGGGATCGGGTTTCTATCTACATGCCGATGATTCCTGAGGCTGCAGTCGCTATGTTGGGTTGTGCCCGGATCGGAGCAGTGCACTCCGTGGTATTCGGCGGCTTTTCGCCAGATGCGTTAAGAGACCGCATCCTGGATTCAGATTGCCGTGTTGTTGTAACTGCAGACGAGGGCCCACGTGGAGGGCGACCAGTGCCGCTCAAAGCAAACGTTGAGACAGCGCTTAAGGAATGTCCGGATGTGCATACCACTATCGTTGTGCGAAGAACGGGCGCTAAGGTGCCTGGTGACGCAAAACGAGATGTCTGGTATCACGAAGGTATAGCGGGTGTATCACCGGATTGTGAGCCTGAAGAGATGGATGCAGAGGATCCTCTGTTTATTCTCTATACGTCAGGTTCTACCGGAAAGCCTAAGGGCGTGTTGCACACTACCGCGGGTTATCAACTCTACGCGGCGATGACTCATCGATTGGTATTCGATTATAAAGAAGGAGAAATATATTGGTGTACAGCTGATGTGGGTTGGATCACAGGCCACTCATATATTGTTTACGGCCCTTTGGCCAACGGTGCAACTACATTGATGTTTGAGGGAGTGCCAACCTATCCAGACGCGAGTCGTTTCTGGGATATTGTGGAAAAACATTCTGTCAACATTTTCTATACCGCACCGACGGCAATTCGAGCGTTGATGAGTTTAGGAGATGGTCCTGTGCTGGCTGCTGATCGTACAAGTCTTCGCATATTAGGCACCGTAGGTGAGCCGATTAACCCAGAGGCCTGGGAATGGTATTACCGAGTCGTTGGGGACCAACGGTGTCCTATCGTGGATACGTGGTGGCAGACAGAGACTGGTGGTATTCTAATTTCGCCCCTGGTTGGTGCAACGGCACTGAAACCAGGTTCAGCAACCCGACCGTTTTTCGGAATTCAGCCAGCGCTTCTGGACGATGAAGGCAATGAAGTACATGGTGCAGGTGTGGGTAATTTGGTTATCAGGCACTCATGGCCAGGACAGATGCGAACGGTGTACGGTGATCACGACCGCTTTATATCGACCTATTTTGCCACGTACCCTGGATACTATATGACCGGAGACGGTGCACGCAGAGATGAGGACGGTTACTACTGGATCACAGGTCGAGTTGATGACGTTATCAATGTTTCGGGTCATCGAATGGGAACCGCTGAGGTTGAGAGTGCTCTGGTATTGCATGATTTGGTCGCGGAGGCAGCTGTTGTCGGGTATCCGCACGAAATCAAGGGACAGGGGATCTACGGCTACGTTACTTTGATGGTGGGTAGTGATCCCAGTGACGAACTTAAGAATGACCTCGTTAATCTCGTGCGAAAGGAAATAGGTCCGTTTGCGGCACCCGATGTAATCCAATGGGCTCCGGGGTTGCCGAAAACCCGCTCGGGAAAGATTATGCGTCGAATTTTGAGAAAGATAGCCGCCAATGAAATTGATGACTTGGGAGATACGTCGACCCTGGCAGATCCTACTGTCGTAGACGAGCTGGTGTCTAAGCGACCGAATCGCTAGCCCAATCAGTTGTTCTCGAAGAGAAAGGCGGTTAAAATCCGGGCCCCAAATAAAGTCCGATTAACTCCTTGCTTCACTGCGAAGAGCAGGAAGCACGATCCATAGGGAGAAACTTATGCGCCATTACGAGGTAGTATTTCTCGTCCATCCTGATCAGAGCGAGCAGGTCCCTGCAATGACCGAACGATATAGGGGCGTTATAGAGAACGCCGGCGGTCAGCTACACAGGCTGGAAGATTGGGGTAGGCGTCAGTTGGCCTATCCTATTGAGAAGGTTCACAAAGCACATTACGTGCTGATGAACGTAGAGTGTGATCAACCAACGCTTGATGAAATAAACAACCTGTTTAAATTCAACGATGCAGTTATCAGAAATCTAATCATCAAGAAGAAAATTGCCGTTAGCGAACCGTCATTCTTGGCACAAAGCGGGGACAATAATGATGCTGCTTCTGAGCCTGAGAGGCTTACTAGCGAGGCCGTAGAGACGGCGGACGCCGACAAGAACCCGGGCACTGATAGGGAAGCGGACGGTGAGGTGGTAGATGATCAGCCGTTGGAAAAATCAGCGTCAGCGGACGGAGATTCTGCTGCGGTCTCAGATCCTGAAGCTGAGGAAGTTGAGGAGCCCCAGACATGAGAAACAACCGCCGTCGTAAATTCTGTCGTTTTACTGCCTTGGGTGTAACCGAGATAGACTATAAAGATTTGGACACCCTCAAATCCTATATTACCGAGACGGGAAAAATAATTCCCAGCAGGAATACCGGAACCAAACCGCGCTACCAGCGTCAGTTGGCCACTGCGGTCAAAAGAGCGCGTTACCTGGCTTTACTTCCTTATAGTGATCAGCATTAGCACCGTTTCAGACCAGTGTTTTGGAGAAAATGAGATATGGAAATCATACTACTGGAAAACATACAGAATCTGGGAGAGCTAGGAGACGTTGTACAGGTGCGATCTGGTTATGCCCGGAATTATCTTGTGCCACAAGGCAAGGCGGTATGGGCGACTCAAGACGCGAAGGGGCAGGTTGAAGAACGCCGTAAAGAGCTCGCAAAACTAGACAGTGAAAGAATGGATGCTGCAAAGGCTAAGATCGATTTGTTGCCGGCGTCTGTGACTGTTGCTCGTAGAGCAGGTGAAGAAGGCAAACTGTTCGGTTCTGTATCAGCGGTAGATATTTCGGAATTGTTGCAAGGTGCGGATTTAGCCATCCAGCGTTCCGAAATCGATCTGCCTGAAGGGCCGATCAAAGCCTTAGGGGAACATGAAATTCACGTAATACTTCACCCACAAGTCAGGCAATCGCTGAAGGTTGTGGTGATTGCTGAACAGGAAGAAGATGGCGACGACGTTCAGGAAGACAACATCTCCTGAGTCGTATACGTTATTTGCCCCGCGAGCCGGACAAAATGTCCGGCTTTTTCGTGTATCCTTATCTGGCCAGATACTGCGACCGAATAGTGACTGTGCCCAACTGATTTACTGTAAAGTTGCCAGCTTGTAACGCATTGAATTTTGAGCATACGCGATGTCAGAGACCCAGGCAATAATCTCAAACAGACGCGAATACCCTGTACCGCCGCAAGCACTTGAAGCAGAGCAGTCGGTTCTGGGTTGCCTGCTTTTGGATTCCAGGCGGTGGGATGATGTGGCAGAGGTTGTATTAGAAGAAGACTTCTACACTAAGGCGCATCGAGATATATTTTCGGCTATAAAAGCGCTTCATGCTGCGGACGAACCGGTAGATGTAGTTACAACAGCAGAGTGGCTGGGCAATAGCGGTGTGCTCGATAGGGTCGGTGGCCTCACTTACTTGGGAGAACTGGCTAAGAATACACCGGGTACAGTTAACGTCATAGCTTATGCTGCGATCGTCCGAGAACGGTCTGTGTTACGGCGTTTGATCAACGTTGCCACACAGATTTCTGAAAAAGCTTACAACCCTGAAGGTTCCAATGTAGAAGACTTATTGGGGTACGCGGAAAAGCTGGTGTTCGATATAGCTGAAGCCGACAAACGCCAGAAGGGTGGGTTTATGCCGATTCAGGGTCTTCTGACAGAGGCATTAGACAGAATAGAGGAACTCTATGAATCCGGACAAACCATTACAGGCGTATCGACGGGGTTTGGCGATCTGGATGACATCACATCAGGCCTTCAACCCTCGGATCTGATAGTTATCGCTGGTCGGCCATCGATGGGTAAAACCAGTCTTGCAATGAACATAGTTGAGAATGCCGCGATCGGGAGCAAACTGCCTGTTGCGGTATTCAGCATGGAAATGCCTGGCCAGCAACTTGCAATGCGAATGCTTTCATCTTTGGGCAGAATCAATGCACATCACGTCAGGACAGGAAAACTTTCCAAGGATGACTGGCCTCGTCTGACCTCGGCCGTGGAGTTGCTTGATTCTGCTCCTATATATATTGATGATACTCCCGCGCTTACACCGGTTGAACTAAGATCTCGCATTCGCAGACTGTCCCGGGAACGTGGGCGACTCGGTATGATCGTAGTCGACTATCTACAGTTGATGCAGACCGGTGATAACAGCGAGAATCGAGCAGTTGAGGTATCTAACATCACCAGGGCACTAAAGATTATTGCTAAAGAGATGTCTGCCCCTGTGGTCGTGCTTTCACAGTTAAATCGGAGCCTGGAACAAAGGCCTAACAAAAGGCCTGTTATGTCCGATCTTAGAGAGTCTGGCGCGATAGAGCAGGATGCCGATGTTATATTTTTTATTTATAGAGATGAGATCTACAATGAAGATTCTAAGGATCGTGGTACAGCCGAAATTATCATAGGTAAACAAAGAAATGGCCCCACGGGTACCATTCGACTGACATTCCTGGGCGAATACACTCGGTTTGAGAACTATGTTTCTGAGTTTTCAGAGCCTCTGTATTGAGTTGTGGGGAACCTCGTTAGACCTGGGTACTGGATCGGGATAGGGATAGGGACCATATGGCGGCTGCAAATTAAATCTTTTCGTTTGTGATCATAGGGAAATCTTGGGGCAATGCCAGCGAAAGAAAAGGTTGCCTACATCTGTGCCTCGTGTGGATCCAAACACCCCAAATGGACCGGCCAGTGTAATGAATGCGGAATATGGAATTGCTTGACAGAAACCAAGATTGCCCATTCAACAAAATTTATTCACGACGTTAGCCGGACAGACAGTGTCCCAATAGATCTATCGAGCATCCAAGTGGCAGAGATTGCTCGAATGTCGACAGGTTCTGGTGAGTTCGATCGAGTCCTTGGCGGCGGGTTCGTAGAGGGTGCAGTAGCTCTGCTTGGAGGTGAACCAGGAATAGGTAAGAGCACTCTGGCTCTTCAATGTGCTGGTTGTCTTTCGGCCGCCGGCTCGGTTCTTTATACCACCGGGGAAGAGTCCCTGCAGCAACTTGCCTTAAGGGCAAGCCGTACAAAGGTAAAGAGTTCGAACATTAAGACGTTAGCAACTTCAGAACTCGAAACCATCTTGCAAGTCGCTAAGTCGACTGGCCCTAAACTCATAGTCATTGATTCGATACAAACCCTGTTTTCCACTGAACAGGAATCTGCACCCGGTAGTATCAGTCAAGTTCGGACTTGTGCGGATCGATTGGTGAGGTTTGCCAAATCGACAAATACTGCGATTCTTATGATAGGACATATAACCAAAGATGGCGTGCTTGCTGGGCCTAAGTTACTTGAGCATATAGTCGACACCGTTCTGTATTTTGAAGGAGACCCCGATAGCCGGTTACGACTGGTAAGAGCTTTCAAGAATCGATTCGGCGCTATAAATGAGGTAGGTGTGTTTGTGATGGCCGATTCAGGATTGAAGGGCGTAGAGAATCCATCGTCTATCCTCCTTTCTTCGGATGACACAGATAAGTCTGGGAGCGTCGTCCTGGTCGCACAGGAAGGCACCCGCCCATTGCTGGTAGAGCTTCAAGCGTTGGTCGATGATGCCGTGCTTGCGGCTCCTCGCAGAATTTCCATAGGTCTTGATGGTGGGCGCATTAACATGTTGCTGGCTGTGCTAAGCAGGCATGCTGGTGTTACCTTGGGGAATAGGGATGTTTACGTTAATGTTGCCGGGGGAATAAAACTATCGGAAACAGCCGCAGACGTGGCCATAGCTTTAGCGGTGTTATCTAGTTATTTTGACAAGCCGCTACCAGCCGGCACAGTATGCTTTGGTGAAATAGGATTATCTGGTGAGATCAGACCGGTTCAACGAGGCCAGGAGCGACTTAGGGAGGCGCAAAAACTCGGATTCAAACAAGCAATAATCCCGCAGGCGAACCAAGCTGCTCAAAGTCCGGAGAATCTGCAGGTTGTTCCAATTAAACATATCGGTGAGTTGTTGGAGTTGTTCCATTGAATCAGATATCGCGCAGCAACTCATTAATCCCGACTTTCGACCGCGTTTTTTCATCAACCTTCTTGACGATTACAGCACAATACAAGCTGTGTGTGCCGTCTTTTGCCGGCATTGTTCCAGATACTACGACAGAGCCTGCAGGGATTCTTCCATAACTGACGTCACCATTTGCACGATCAAAAATTCTGGTGCTCTGGCCAATATACACACCCATTGAGACTACGGAACCTTCTTCAACGATCACACCTTCAACGATTTCGCTGCGCGCACCAATAAAGCAGTTGTCCTCAATAATAGTAGGGGAAGCTTGAAGAGGCTCAAGGACCCCGCCGATACCCACGCCTCCCGACAGATGGACGTTCTTTCCGATTTGGGCGCAGGAGCCAACCGTTGCCCACGTGTCTACCATAGTTCCTTCGCCTACGTAGGCTCCAATATTGACATAGCTTGGCATGAGAATGACATTGGGCGCGAGATAAGCGCCATGACGAACCATGGCTGGCGGCACAACACGGTATCCACCAGTTTGAAATCGCACATCGTCGAAACTGTCGAACTTGCCGGCAACCTTGTCATAGTACTTGGAGTCTCCAGATTCTAATACCCTGTTTTCAGCAAGTATGAATGACAACAGCACCGCTTTTTTGAGCCACTCATTGACTACCCACCCGGTAGCTGTTGGTTCGGCAACCCTGGCATCACCGTTATCCAGGAGTTCAAGTGCGTCTTGTACTGCCTGGATCAACTCGGCACTGACTGAAGAACGGGTCAAGGATGCACGATTTTCGTATGCCTCAACAATAAGTTCTGTAATGTTGTTCATGATATGGATGGCTGAAGGAGAATCAAGGCGTCAGGAAGGCAGCGCGGCGCAAACGGTTTCTGCAATTTTGTTTCTTTCTTCTGGGTTATTTATCGGTTGGCCGTCACGGTCCGTAATATAGAAAATATCTTCCGCTCTTTCACCGAAGGTACTGATTCTAGCGCTCACCAGATGTGTTTTACACGCAATGAATGCCTTCGCAACTTGATGGAGTAGCCCGGGTCGGTCTTGGGCAATGACCACCATAATGGTTTTGTCCTGATCTCTTGGCTTGGGAAATGTCACCTTTGTGCCTATAGGAAAATGCTGCAGGGTGCGAGAGAGTCGAGTCCGCTGGGGATCTTTGCTGGGTTTTGGATCTATTATCTGCGCCCTCAATGCCTGTTTTGTAGACTTTATGACTCTTTTGGTCAGTTTGTTACGGCCCACGTTCAACACAACAAATATCATCATAACCAGGCCAGAACGGGTACGGTGGACGCGAGCATCGACGATGTTCAGGTTTTCTCGATCAAAACCCGCAGTCACATTACACAATAGATGCTCCGAGTCAGGCGCGCAGACAAACACCTCGGTGGTGCCAGATTCACTATTGTCTATCGTGTCTATAATTGGCAGGGACGCTATAGAGGAAGATGACAGAAGGCTCGTGTGCCAGGCAATGGCGGCTGGGGGATTCCGAAGAAAATACTCGTCTTCCAATATCGACCATACACTTTCGGCTGTCTCTCGCTTGATCGATGCGTCCTTCAGATAAGTCAGCGACTCGCTTTTCAGATCTTCTATTCTTTCTGATGGCAGTAGCGGGGACCCAACGTCACGATGAAGCGCCTGTGTCGTTGCGTTGTAGAGGTCACCCAGAAGCTTCGCCTTCCAGTCATTCCATACATGAGGGCTGGTGCCCCTTATATCAGCAACCGTAAGCAGATAAAGATTGTCCAGGTGTTCCTGATCTCCAACCAGGCGCGCAAAGTCATCTATTACGCCAACATCTGAGATATCTTCACGCTGTGCTGTCCACGACATGGTGAGATGGTGGCGGACCAGCCACGATACAAAATGACAGTCATAATCACTCATGTCGTGTATTCTGCAGAATCGATAAGTCTCAGATTCACCCAGCTTGGAGTGGTCTCCTCCTTGCCCTTTTGAAATATCGTGAAACAGTGCCGCTATAAAAAGACGATGCCGCTTGAAAATCGTACGCATTAGCCTGCTTTCTGCCGGGTACTCGTTGTCGTGTTCGGGCATCTCAAGTCGTCGGAGATTTCTTACGACAAAGAGAAGATGTGCGTCGACTGTATAGACATGAAAAAGGTCATGTTGCATCTGGCCTTTGATTCGCCCAAATTGGGGTATATAGGCCCCTAGAATACCGTAAGCGTTCATTTGTCGGAGTGCGCGTGTCTGTCCGAGCGGTGCTTTCAGAATCTCCATAAATAGACTTCTACACCGGAGGTCTTGGCGAAATTCAGAATCTATTCGAAAAAGATTCTCTCGAATTGATCTGATGGTGACTACGCTGATGCCTGTGAGATCCGGGTGCTGTTGCAAAAGCAAGAAAACTTCCAGAAGAGCGAAAGGGGATGTCTGAAATACAGTAGAGTTGCGTATTTCAATAAGACCGTTTCTTGTACGAAAGCGACGATTTAGGTCGGTAGCTCCATTTTTTCCATCCTTTGTTTTTGGTTTCGCGGCTGCTTGCAACTGCTGCAGTACAGTGGTATTGAGCAGTTGTACTTCACCAACTGTTCGGTAATACCGTTTCATGAGTTTTTCGACTGCCAACGTCGTTGTATCTTTATAACCGAATTGTTGGGCGATTTCGCGCTGGTAATCAAAAAGAAGCCGGTCTTCAGCTCGACCTGACGCGAAGTGCAATGCATTGCGAATTTTCCACAGGAAGTTCCGCCCTCTGATCAATTCCCGATATTCGTGCTCGGCTAGGTAATTGTGGGAAACAAGGTAACGGAGACCCTGCTGATTAAGAACCCGGTGAGCAACCCAGCCAATGGTCTGGAGGTCTCTTAAACCACCGGGTCCTTCTTTGATCTGAGGCTCGAGGTTATAGGCAGTGTCATCGTAGCGCAGGTGGCGGGCTGACTGTTCGTCGATTTTGGCTTCTAGGTATTTTGCAGCTGGCCACATCATGTCGACCCCGGTTCGCAACTTGAGTTGACTCAGCAGTTCGGCGTCGCCAGCAAGTGCCCTCGATTCCAATAAGTTGGTCATTACAGTCACATCATTCCGTGCCTGAGAGGTACAGTCGCGAAGTGTGCGAACGCTGTGACCGATTGTGAGTCCGACATCCCAGAGTGTTCGAACCAGCGATTCAGTATTTCGTTGTTGTGTTTTAGTGGGTGCCTTTTGAAAGAGTACCAGTAAATCGATGTCCGACCCCGGATGAAGTTCAGACCTGCCATAGCCACCAACGGCAACGAGTGCGACCGACCGACCTTTTTCCGTCGAAGGTGCGTGATGTTCCCAGATGGCTTTGACGACCTGATCTACAAGCCAGGCATGAGCAGTGACGATATCCTGTGAAGGGGCACCACCCAGATGGTAGCTCCTTAATACGTCGTTACTTTCGTTCAGCAGTGTTTTGAGCTGGCCGACTTCATCCGAATCCTCTACCAACCGGTGCAGAGCCCGGGTATCCAGGATACGGTTGCGTGATAACCGCATAATTCAGACAGGTTGAGACGGGTGGCCTGTTAGAATTTCATGACCGTCTTCGGTAACTGCTACCGTATGTTCCCATTGTGCGCTCAGGCTATGATCTCTGGTAACAACGGTCCAGCCGTCCGGGAGCAGGCGAGTTTCCTTCTTTCCCGCGTTGATCATTGGCTCAATGGTAAAGGTCATCCCAGGGGTGAGCTCCAAGCCGCTTCCAGACCTACCGTAGTGCAGTACCTGTGGGTCTTCATGAAACACACGCCCAATGCCATGGCCACAGTATTCGCGCACAACGGAAAACCCGTTGCCCTCAGCATATTGCTGGATCGCAGCACCGATGTCTCCAAGGCGGGTGCCAGGGCGTACAAGACGGGTAGCTGTTTCAAGGCACTCACGAGTGACATTTATCAGGCGTTGAGCTCGAATTGAGATGTCGCCAATCGCAAACATTCTGCTGGCGTCCCCATGGTACCCATCTTTTATCACGGTGATGTCGATGTTAATGATATCGCCTGTTTTGAGCTTTCTCTTGCCTGGAATACCGTGGCAGACCACGTGATTCACACTTGTACAGATCGATTTGGGGAATCCCCGATAGTTTAATGGCGCTGGTATCGCATCGAGCTCATCGGTGATGTATCGGTGACAAATCTGATCCAACTCATCCGTGGTGACACCAGGCGTCACGTGAGGCGTTATCATATCGAGCACCTGTCTCGTTAGTAGGCCAGCTACCCGCATTTTGGTTAATTCATCGGCAGTTTTTATCGTTACGGACATGGAACACGGAAAATTGGTTAATTTCGGGGCAACCTATCCTACACGAACATTTCGCCAGATGTGCCCTCAAGTGCTGTTTTCAGAACACTTAACCGGACAGTATGGGTAGTGCAGAAACGTCAGCCACTGGCGATTTTCTCAATGTTCGGATACAATCCCGCCCCCAAAATCCTGGCAGGTAACATAATCAATCGCCCGGGTGCCCATTTGCATACAAACAGATGGGTTGGCGATAGAGGTACCTGTCGAAACTGAACCCGAAGGAGATTACATGGCAGACATCAATATGCGTCAGATGCTGGAAGCTGGCGTTCATTTCGGTCATCAGACCCGTTACTGGTCACCAAAGATGGCACCCTATATTTTTGGTAGCCGTAACAAAATTCATATTATTAATCTGGAAGCCACGTTGCCCCTATTTCAGGAGGCGATGAACTTTCTAGGAAGCATTACCGCTGCAAAAGGAACGGTGTTGTTCGTTGGCACAAAGCGTCAGGCGAGCAAACTGGTTCGGGAGCAGGCTCAACGGTGCGGTTGCCCTTTTGTGGACCACCGCTGGCTTGGGGGTATGTTAACGAACTTTAAGACAGTCAAGAATTCTATAGCCAGGTTGATTGAGCTTGATGAGTTAAATAGTAGTGGTGCTATAGCCCGGCTAAGCAAAAAGGAAGCGCTTAGTTTGGAGCGACAACGAAGTAAGCTGGATCGCAGTCTTTCCGGTATACGGGATATGAAGAGTCTTCCAGACTGTGTTTTTATCATAGATGTCGAACATGAAAAAATCGCGGTTGCCGAGGCTAAGAAATTGAAGATCCCGCTGGTCGGTATAGTCGACACAAACAGCTCACCAGAGGGAATCGACTACCCGGTTCCTGGTAATGATGATGCAATAAGAGCGATACGCCTTTATCTTTCTCATGCCGCTGATGCTATTTTGGAGGCAAAAAGTATTCTCCCAGAAGTTATCGGTGGTGACGCTGAAGACTATGTAGAGGTTTCTGAAGACATGGGGGTAGCTGGTATGGTTGGGGGCGGCCAGATTGAAGTGTCTGAGCCTCTTGTTGCCCCGGAAGAGGTTCCCGAGGCTACACCTGCCCCAACAGGAGAAGGTGCGCTGTCAACGGAAATCGAAAAAAGCACTGATGAACAAGCGCAGTGACCGGGTGAGGACCATTACATGACTATATCAGCCGTCTTGGTCAAAGAACTGCGTGAGCGTACTGGTGCAGGCATGATGGACTGCAAAAAAGCTCTTATTCAGACAAATGGCGACATAGAGCAGGGCATAAAGCTGCTGCGAAAGATAGGCGTTGCAAGTGCAGAAAAGAAGTCGGGACGAATCGCAGCTGAAGGAATAGTCGTCCAGCTTTCTTCGGAGGACAACTCTTTGGGCGTGTTGGTCGAGATAAATTGCGAAACCGACTTTGTGGCCAAAGACCGCTCGTTTAAAGAATATGCAACGGCAGTCGCGCAGTGTGTGCTTGCTGGTGAACAAAACACGATTGAAGAACTGGGGGAATCTGAACTTCATCCAGATATGTCCGTCGATCAGGTACGCCAGGAGCTGATCTCCAAAATCGGTGAAAATATTTCTGTTCGCCGTTTCGATAGACTGAGATCTCCCGATGGTCTGGTGGCTGGTTACCTCCATGGGGGAAGGATCGGTGTACTGGTCTCCATGGATGTGTGCGATGCGGAGCTCGGTAAAGGTATTGCGATGCATATTGCAGCCAGTCACCCAATTTGTATCGCCGAGGCTGACATTCCTGAGAAAGTCATCGAGGCGGAGCGGTCAATATTTGTTGCGCAGGCAAAAGAGAGCGGCAAATCTGATGACATCGTTGCACGTATGGTCGACGGCAAGTTAAAAAAGTTTATGAAGGAGAATACCCTGCTGGGGCAGGCTTATGTAAAGGATCCAGATACAACGATTGGCGATTTGGTCGCCGGTGCTGGCGTAGCGGTAGTCGAGATGCTTCGCTATGAAGTGGGTGAAGGACTTGAAAAACGTGATGATGACTTCGTCGCCGAAGTGATGGCACAAGCTAACCGTGGATAAGATAATGTGGAAGAAGAAAACGTCCACCACAGATGTTGTCTGACGATTTTATCGGCAAAAGTCTGACTTGAAAACAAGCTGCCTGTAATACCCCGCATGTCCTCAACCGGACAGATGCAAATCTCATAGCGGGTATCGGGCGTTTACGGGCATCACGGATTCAATACCGATTTAACTGTACGTCTCAAGGCTATTGAGCCACCCGAATCTCCCTGAATAAACAGACCGGTCCCACCGTGGTCATGAGTGGGTCCGCCACGCCCGTAACAAAATTGGTCGTATTATCTTTGACATTGTTACCAAATCTAGTCGTAATGCGCTGAATTGAATAAATATTTCTGGATGCTGAAACCCAGCCTGTTAATCCACTTGGACAGTATTAAAATATCGAGAAGCCCCGATAGATATATACAGATTCCGAGGGGCAGTAGGTGATGAAGGGAGGAAAATGATGATCGATGAAATCATGTTGGACGCAAAAACTCGCATGAAAAAGAGCATCGCTGCAGTCAAGGTTGAATTGGCAAAGATCCGTACCGGTCGGGCCACCCCAGCGCTGCTCGACCATGTTGTGGTTAATTATTACGGCAACGATGTGGCGCTTAATCAGGCTGCAACAATCAGTGTGTCTGATGCCCGCACCCTGTCAGTGCAGGCTTGGGAAAAGAGCATGGTACCAACAATAGAGAAGGCTATTCTAGAATCACAGTTGGGCCTAAACCCTGTTACAGCTGGCGAGGTCATGCGCATTCCTATACCGCCGTTGACAGAAGAAAGGCGTCGGGAGATGAGTAAGCTGGTACGCAGTGAGGGAGAACACGGGAAGGTCGCCATTCGAAATATAAGGCGAGATGCAATTAGTCATGCCCGTGATTTGGTTAAAAGCAAGGACATCAGCCAGGATGAAGAAAAAAAAGGAGTAGAGCAGATACAATCGCTTACGGATCAGTACAGCGCAGAAATTGATGCACTGATCAAAGAGAAAGAATCCGACATTATGGAAGTGTAGTCAAATAGAAAGCTGATCAGCTGTATTATCTTGTCAAACATCTAGTCATATATAGTCGAACCTATGCCGGGTGAAGATCTGTGTGAAGTGCCATACCATGTTGCCATCGTGATGGATGGGAACGGTCGTTGGGCGCAGCGAAGGAAGCAGTCCAGAATTTACGGCCACAAGAAAGGGGTAGAGGCACTACGCCGCATCATAGAATGCTGTGGATTTCATGGTGTTTCAATATTGACTATATTCGCTTTCAGCAGTGAAAACTGGCGTCGGCCACCAGCAGAAGTCACCGGACTGAAACGCCTCTTGTTTTCCAGCCTTGCTGCTGAAGCTGATAGTCTGGTCAGCAATGGTGTCCGGCTTCGTGTTATCGGTGATTTAGGACCGTTTGGAACTGATGTCCTGCACTTGGTTCAGGACACGGAACGTAGAACAGCCAGTAACCACAAGCTGGAACTGGTCATTGCAGTGAATTATGGGGGTCGCTGGGACATCGTCTCTGCCTGTCGAAGGCTGGCTATGAAAGCGGTTGAAGGAAAACTTTCTTGCGATGCTATTGACGAACAGTGTGTTTCTGAGGCGCTCAGTACATCGACACTACCCGACCCGGATTTGTGCATTCGGACTGGCGGTGAATACCGAATTAGCAATTTTCTACTCTGGCAACTCGCCTATACCGAATTGTATTTTACTGAAACACTCTGGCCTGAATTCACCGAAGATGATTTTGTTGAGGCCCTGAATTGGTACGCCACGCGGCAAAGACGGTTTGGCAAGATCCAGGAACAGGTCAGGGTCTCCTGACTGATCAGAGTTTAATTGGAGTCACAACAAGAGACGATCTGGTTCTAAAGGTAGGTTGTTCTGAGTTACCTGACAGCACAGTGCGGCCCTGCTGAGCTTATGGAATGAAAAAACGGTTAGCAACAGCAACAGTGCTGGCGGCACTCGTAGTCACAGTTATCCTTTGGTTACCAGGCGCCGTATTTACCGGATTTCTAGTCGTCACCAGTGGATTGGCTGCTTGGGAGTGGTCCCGGTTGATTCCAGGTGGGTTGTCCTCGGCAGTACGGGGCGTATATTCTGCCGTGGTCCCTATGGTTTTGCTTGGAAGTGCATTGTATGAGCCGAGTTGGGTGCCCCTGACGATAGGCGCATCAATGGTTTGGCTCGTGCTTAGCGGGGTTATTTTGTTTCAGATATACCACCGATCTCAGGTGCAGATACGTTCCGGGCTTCTTCTTGGTTTGATCCTGCTCGTACCGGGCCCCGTTGCTTTGATTGCCATTCAGCAGAATCTGGAACAAGGGCGTTTGCTGGTTTTGATGATCTGCGTCGTTGTCTGGGCGGCTGATACTTTTGCTTATGCAGTCGGTAAACGATTTGGGCGACATAAATGGACGCCAAGTATCAGTCCCGGAAAAACACTGGAGGGCACACTGGGTGGTATAGTGGGTGCTATTGGAACGGGGATCATCTTCTTTTTTGTCCTGATGGAAAACTATAAGGTCGGCATCATTGGATTTGGCCCGTGGTGCTTAATCGCTGCATCAGTTGCCGTAATGGCAATCATTGGTGATTTGGTGGAGAGTGCTGTAAAACGCTCAGCGCATCAGAAAGACAGTGGCACCCTTTTGCCGGGGCATGGTGGGGTGCTTGACCGGATCGATAGCCTGTTGTGTGCGGCACCAATATTCGGCAGTTGGATGTTTTTGTGGGAAAAGGGCGCAACAGTCGCGTTGTAGTGAGATGATCAAAAACATCGCAATTCTGGGTGCAACAGGTTCTATCGGTACCAGCGCACTAGATGTTATCGCAAAACATCCTGATCGTTTTGCTATCTGGGGCTTAACGAGTCATTCTCGTATAGACAATTGCTGTGCAATGATCGAAAAATTCCAGCCGAAGATGGTGGCGGTTTCTGCTGCGATGACGGGTGATGTGGCTAACTTTTTGGCCAGTGGTTTTGGTTCGGTAACGCTGCTGGAAGGTGAACAAGGAATCAACACGATAGCAGCTGCCGAGGAGGTTGATATTGTTATTGCTGGGATAGCAGGCGCTGCGGGATTTGCTTCGACACTGTCTGCGATCAGAGCGGGAAAGAAGGTCCTAATTGCAAACAAAGAACCTCTGGTCATGCTTGGCGAGATGCTGCGAAAGCTGGTTGCGGACTCGGGTGCTCAGATAATACCGATCGACAGCGAGCACAATGCGATATTTCAGTGTCTCCCCAAAGCTGCACAGATCGATTGTATGAGCGGTGAAATAGACGCTGATCATGGATTACTGCGACATGGCGTACAAGGAATTACCCTGACGGCATCGGGGGGGCCGTTTCTGAACACACCACCAGAAAGAATGTCAGACATTACGCCTGATCAAGCCGCTGCCCATCCTAGATGGACTATGGGGCGCAAGATATCAATTGATTCTGCGACAATGATGAACAAGGGCCTGGAAATGATCGAGGCCTGCGCTCTTTTTGGTGTTAGCCCACAGAATGTTGAAGTGGTCATTCACCCAGAAAGTATTGTCCACTCTTTTGTGGAGTACCTAGACGGGTCGATACTCGCTCAATTAGCAAGCCCTGATATGCGTGTGCCAATCGCTGCAGCTCTGGGCGATTGTGAACGTATTGATTCGGGTGCCGAACGATTAGATCTTGTCCGGGTGGGGCAGCTTAATTTTCAAAAGCCCGATGACCGGAAATTTCCTTGTCTTGTACTCGCTCGACAGGTTGCAGAGACTGGTGGCGCGGCTCCTGTGGTACTGAATGCCGCCAACGAAGTTGCAGTCAATGCATTCTGTGCGGGTAGGCTACGATTTACCGATATCCCTGATCTAATCCACTGCGCGCTTGAAGACTTTAGCAATCTGGCAGTTGATGATGTGGAATCCATAATCCGGCTAGATCAGCAGGTTCGCGATATCCTGCAAAATAGGTTAGACACAAGCGCCAATTCATCACAGCAGACGGCGGCAGAATGCTAATCATGGAAGTTGTCGAGAATGTGGTCTGGTTTCTTGTTGCTGTATTCATCTTGGTTACGTTTCATGAATTGGGACATTTTGGTGTTGCACGCCTTCTTGGTGTAGGTGTATCGAAATTTTCTATCGGTTTCGGCAAACCCCTGTATTCTTTTCGATCTCGGCGTTCCGGCACTGAATATGTGCTCGGCGCATTACCTTTCGGCGGGTATGTAAAATTCATCGATGAACGGGAAGATCATGTCGATTCCCAGGATCTGCCTCATGCATTCAATCGCCAAAATCTGTGGGTCAGAACGGCAGTTGTCATCGCTGGCCCAGCTGCTAATTTTGTATTAGCAATATTCTTTTACTGGCTTGTATTCGGGATAGGCGTTCCAGGTGTTGAGCCAATAATCGGTTATGTGCAACCTGGGAGTTCGGCAGAAGCGATTGGGCTACAACGTGGAGATCGAATAGCCCAGATCAACGGTAGGAAGGTTCGCAGCTGGGGTGAGCATCGTTATTACCTTTTGGACCAGGTTCAGAATGGTGAAACGTTAACGTTCACTATTGAGACACCCACCGGTGAGAACAAAACTGTTTCTATAGAATCAAGCAGATTGGAGTCGGGTCAGATGAATCCATTGATTCTGGAGCAAAAGATTGGAGTACTACCACGAATAGCACCCGTTGTCGGGACTCTGATTCCAGGGGAAGTCGCGGACGCCGCAGGTATACAGGTGAATGACCGGTTTATGTCGATTGAGGGTGTGCCTATCAACGGGTGGCGTGATGTGGTCGAGATTATATCGTCCAGGCCCGAACAGACGACCCGATTATCTGTACTTAGAAATGGATCAATTAAATTGGCCGTAGTGGTTCCAAAAGCGATAAATTCCATGAACGAGGTTGTCGGTAGGATTGGTGTCGGACCTGCAAATCATGTCAATGTGGTGATTCGACTGGGCGCTGGTGAAGCGATCGTTCGCGCTGTTGAGGCTACCTGGCTTCTGAGCAAATTGACTGTTGGAATGATTGTTCAGATGATCCAAGGTAAAGAGTCAACAAAAAGCATTGGCGGACCCTTGTCAATTGCAAAATACGCTGGCGCATCGGCTGAATACGGCTTGACTGCTTTTCTGATGTTTTTGGCTATTCTGAGCATCAGTCTCGGAATTCTAAATCTATTGCCAATTCCTGTTTTGGATGGGGGGCACTTAGTCTATTTTCTTATCGAGGGTATAAAGGGTACACCAGTTTCTGAAACATTTATGTATAGGTCTCAGCAGCTAGGTTTCGCAGTTCTGGCTGTACTCATCAGCTTTGCTCTTTACAATGATGTGCTCAATATTTTCAAATTCTAGACCTATGAAACTCAACCTGATATGCAGAGTACTTTGTTTGGTCGCGATGTTTGTCCTCTGCGGACCAGTGCACGCATTTGATCCTTTCGAGGTCAAAGATATACGGGTTGAAGGTGCTCAAAGAATCGAGGTAGGCACGATTTTCAATTACCTCTCAGTCAAAGTCGGGGATGAGATAACCGACGACATAGCTCGAGACTCGGTGCGTATACTGTTTTCAACCGGATTCTTCAATGATGTTCAGCTCAAGCGGGAAGGGGATGTGCTCATAGTTGTCGTCAGTGAGAGACCGTCGATCGCCTCGATAGAGTACCTGGGAAACAAAGACATTCGAGATGAAGAGATCGAAGAAGTCCTTCACTCAGTAGGATTTGTCGCCGGTAAGGTGTTCAGTCAACCAATGTTCGACAAACTATTGAAAACCCTACGTGAAAGATATTTCTCGCGGGGCCGATACTCTGCGACTATAGATTCGACCGTAACGCCATTAGATGCCAGTAGGGTGCGCATTCGACTACAGATCGACGAAGGCCGCGTGGCACGTATCGAGAAGTTGCGGATTGTTGGTAACAATAAATTTA
Source organism: Gammaproteobacteria bacterium (assembly GCA_022450155.1). Classification (NCBI taxonomy): domain Bacteria; kingdom Pseudomonadati; phylum Pseudomonadota; class Gammaproteobacteria; species Gammaproteobacteria bacterium. The sequence goes on from JAKUQR010000007.1 coordinate 98,501, forward strand.
CTGATCGCGAACTTCTAAAATTACTTGAACTGCGAGAGGATTCCTGGCTAGGTTTTCTTTCATCAAAGAGAAATTATTCAATTGATAAGTTGAATGCATCGTTGGAGGCGCTAAAAAGTTTCTACCTGGATCGTGGATATATCAATTTTGACATTGATTCCCATGATGTCGCGATCAGTCAGAACAAGCAAGACATATTTGTGACCATCTCCATAACAGAGGGCGAGCCTTACACATTCGGTAAGGTCGAACTGGATGACACGCAGGGGTATATAACTAAAGAAGATTTTGATGCAGTTCGACCCCATTCCGGAGCACCGTTTTCTCGGCGCCAGGTGTTGTTGGCAAGATCAACATTGGAGTCAATACTCGCTGACGTCGGTTTTGCATTTGGCATTGTGAATGCAATGCCGGAAATCGACAGAGAGCGTAATCTTGTTGATTTTATATTTGCTGTTGACCCGGGTCCTAAGGTTTACGTCAGGCAAGTCAATGTCCGCGGAAATCAGGCCACGCGAGATGAAGTTATCCGTCGGGAAATGCGTCAGGTCGAGGGAGCTCTCTACTCTGCGAAAGATATTCGACGATCACGTGAACGAATTCAGCGGCTGGGGTACTTTGATGAAGTGAAAATAGATACGCCGGCTGTGCCGGGTACTATTGACCAAGTCGACATCAATGTTACTGTCCAAGAACGATCAACCGGTAACTTTATGTTTGGGGTCGGGTATGCTGGTGCTGATGGGGTCCTACTACAGGCAGAGGTCAATCGGGAAAATCTTTTCGGCTCCGGTCGGGAGTTGAAATTCAAAGTTGAACAATCTTCGGTTGAGCAGGTATACGAGGTTGCCTATACCAATCCTTACTTCACGAAAGAAGGCGTAAGTCTGGGCTATTTTGTCGATTATAAAAATGTTGATACAGCTAAGACGACCAGTGCAGACTACGAATCTATCAGTAGTGTATTCGGTGTACGGACTAAGATACCGGTATCGGAGTACAACTCTCTAAACTTAAGTGTTGGTTATGAGCAACTGGATCTGGAAGGCACCACAACGACACCAACCGAATTCAGTTCATTTATCACTGACCACCCCAACAGTCAAAATCTAATTTTATCGGGTGGTATCACAAAGGATACCAGGGACAGCATATTTTTCCCCCAAAAAGGGTACCTTCGCCGGGCTTTATTCGCGTTTACTGGTCCTGGCAGTGACCTGGAGTACTATAAGGTGACCCTCCGTGGACGGTGGTATAGACCCTTAGGTAACAATCTGACAATGAATATACGCGGTGTGGCTGGCTATGGAGACGGGTACGGTGATCTTGATAAGTTGCCCTTTTTCAGAAATTATTATGCTGGAGGCGCCGGGACGGTTCGAGGATATGGTCCTCGTTCCCTTGGTCCTAGACCAAGCGATAGTTCGGGCGACGCCTTGGGAGGGAGTAAAAGAATAAACGCTACCACAGAACTGTATTTTCCGGTTCCTGGACTGGATGACTCTAAAGATAAGCGGCTTAGTTTTTTTGTCGATGCAGGCCAGGTTTACGGGTCTAGCCAGAGTGTTGATCTTGCAGAACTACGTTATGCGGCCGGCATCACCTTCCACTGGTTCACCGCAATCGGACCTATGTCACTATCGTATGCAATGCCGTTTAATGACGAGTCGACTGACAACATTAATAAGCTTCAGTTCACCCTTGGCGCCATGTTTCGGTAGCGAGAGCTAAGTTGATTCTGAGAACAATCAAAATTGTCACGCTGTGCTTGCTATTTGTCAGTTCTGGGATGCTGTCTGTACAGAGCAGCTATGCAGGCGGACATCAGCTCAAGATAGGCTTTGTCAATCCTGTCAAATTACTCGAACTATCACCACAAGGAGAGAAGGCTCTGCTGCTGTTGGAAGAGGAGTTCCGGCCGAGAGATCAAGAACTGATCGACATTCGGGAGAAGGTTGTAGTGCTGGAAGATGATCTGGACAAAAATCGTCTAGTCCTTCAGGCTTCTCAAATCAAGAAAAAACAAAGAGCTATTGATAGTCTTAAACGCAAACTGAAAAGAGATCAACAAGAAGCCCGAGAAGATTACAATATTCGCAGAAATGAGGAGCTCGCCAAGCTGCAACGACTTGTTCGTGAAATGATCGTTACAATTGCGAACGAAGAGGGGTTCGATCTAATAGTTGAACAGGCTGTTTATGTTAGTAATAGAATAGATCTGACTGAACGGGTTTTGCAGAGACTGTTGGAAGAATGACCCAACTCGGTGCCATTTCACTTAAACTAAAATAGATATCGTTTGATCCGATACTGCTTTGTTCCTACTAAAGTCGGTAATTCCATTTGACTGTACTAGATATTAACCGTATTCGGGAAATTCTTCCCCATCGTTACCCGTTCCTGCTCATAGATAGAGTTACGCAGGTGGTTGACGGGAAAAGTTTGACAGCGGTTAAAAACGTAACGGTAAACGAGCCTATTTTCACTGGTCATTTTGAGCATCGCCCAATATTCCCCGGCGTTTTGATGATCGAGTGTATCGCTCAGGCATCGGCTCTGCTGGCAAGTCTCATACTGGATGCCACGGCAAATCGACAGCGTCTTTACCTGTTTGCCGGAGTCGATCGAGCCAGGTTCAAGAGGATCGTTGAGCCTGGTGATCAGATGTCCATAGAAGTCGAGCTAAAGAATCATAAACAGCAGGTGTGGCGTTGCAATGGAACCATTTCAGTAGATGGTGTTCTGGCATGTAGTGCTGAAATTCTTTTTACTCACAAGGATTTGCCGTGATCGACAAGCGCGCATCGGTTGCGCAGGGAGCGAGTATTGGCAAAAAGGTTTCTATCGGCGCTTTTTCTATTATTGAGCAAGAGGTTGAGATCGGTGACGATACCTGGATTGGTTCACATGTCGTTATTCGAAACGGAACAAAGATCGGCGCCTGTAACAAGATCTACCAGTTTTCGTCGATAGGGGAAGATCCACAGTTCGCAGCCTACAACGGAGAAAAAACCTCGTTGATCGTGGGCGATGGGAATGTTATCCGGGAGTACGTAACGCTAAATCGTGGTTCACCAGCAGGAACCGGTATAACGCAAATCGGTGACAACAACTTTTTGATGGCTTACGTGCATATTGCGCATGATAGCCGATTAGGGGACAACATTACTTTCGCTAACGGTGCAAGTCTTGCCGGGCATGTTGAGATAGGAGACTGTGCGATACTCGGTGGATTTACACTGGTGCACCAGTTTTGTCGGGTTGGCGCTCACGCCATTACAGGCATAGGCACCGTTTGCCTTAAGGATATACCGCCATTTTTGATGGTGTCTGGAAATCCAGGAAAACCCTACGGCATAAACAGCAAGGGGCTTCGCCGACGCGGATTCAGTGAGGATGTCATTTCGGCGATTAAAACCGGCTATCGCTGTCTTTACCGATCAAACAATGATTTGCAGACTGCTATCGAGGAACTTCAGTTGCTGGGTGCAACCCAAAAAGAATTAGAACAACTCGCGTCATTCGTCATGGCCTCAGATCGGGGTATTGTTCGTTAGAATGAACTAGAGGGAGCAGTAACAATGCATGTCGCTGTGGTGGCCGGTGAAACTTCCGGGGATCAACTCGGTGGCGGTGTTCTGGCTTCTCTTCGTGATTTAGTGGGAGACTTGAAGGTCACCGGAGTTGGTGGGAACGCCATGGCAGCTCAAGGTCTTGAATCCCTGCATGCAATGGAAGATATTTCCTTGATGGGGCTTGATGGCGTCACAGAAAAGCTTTTAAAGGCCATTCGAATTCGTAAATCACTTTTCAATACGTTTTTGAACGACCCGCCTGACGTATTCCTGGGTATTGATATACCTGATTTCAATATCTCACTAGAAGAGAGGCTGAAAGCTCACCGGATACCTACTGCGCACCTGGTAAGCCCTACCGTATGGGCGTGGCGGTCGTACAGGATTCGGAAGATCAGAAGGTCCGTTGACCGAATGATGGTGTTATTTCCATTCGAGGAAACCTTTTATAGGTTACACGGCGTATCGGCAAAATTTGTTGGCCATCCTGCGGCAGATGAAATCGATCAGATCACCAGGAAGCAAGCAAGGGAAAAGCTCACTGGAGAAGGCTTAGAAGTCGATCGAACAACTGTCGCTCTTCTGCCGGGAAGTAGACGATCGGAAATAGATAGCCTGGGCAGACTGTTCCTAGACACCGCAGAACGACTTGCACAAGTAAACGCCGAAATACAATTTATTTTGCCAGTTGCGAATACCTCGGTTGCCCAGCAACTTCGAGATCTTGTCGATACACACAAAGGAGGCCAGAATGTCTTTCTGACTGAGCAGAATGCAAGGCTCGCGATTGCAGCGGCCGATGTAGGCCTCATCGCGTCAGGCACCGCGGCGCTGGAAGCTGCACTCCTTGCTAGGCCGATGGTCGTGGCTTATAAGGTCTCACGGTTGTCCTACCTGCTGGCAAGGCTGTTTGCCAAGGTGAGACATGTTTCGATGCCTAACCATCTGACTGCTGAGCCTATGGTAAAGGAATTTCTTCAGGATGATGCCAACGTAGATAATCTGTGCGGTGAGATTCAGCTTGTGTTGACTGACAAGATTTACAGGGAAAAAATAGAACACGCCTTTCAGGGTCTAACAGGGATGCTTCGCAACAATGCGAGTGATACGATCGCGAAAGAGCTGATTTATATGACAGACTAGAGGTGTGAGCACTACGGATCTTTGGGGAGGCGTTGATGAAGTGGGCAGAGGCCCTTTGGCCGGTCCGGTTGTCGCCGCAGCGGTAATATTGGAACAGGGCGTACGCCTGAGCGGAATACGGGACTCAAAGAAAGTTCCTGCTAGTCGAAGGCAGGAGCTTTCCGATCTGATACGCCGCATGTCGGTCTCTTGGGCGATAGCCGCTGCGACTGTTTCTGAAGTAGACCACTATAATATCCACCAGGCCACATTGCTTGCCATGCGGCGGGCGGTCCTTGGCTTGAATGTGGCTCCAACGTATTTGTATGTTGATGGCACTGTATACCCAGATATCCGTTGCCCGGGTGAAGCTGTGGTGCGAGCTGATGAGAATATCCACGTAGTGGCGGCGGCATCGATACTGGCAAAGGTGGCAAGAGATCGTATCATGATAGCCATGAGCAAAATATATCCTGGTTATGGCTTTGAGAGGCACAAGGGATATCCGACATCTTCGCACTTGGATACGCTAAGTCGGCTGGGGCCCTGTGCAATTCACCGGACAAGTTACCAGCCGGTGAGAATCCTGCTGGAAGGGCGGGTCTGATCGTTTGCACCTGGTAGACCAATGAACAAGACAGCATTTCTTCACTTGGATGTACACACCGAGTATTCGCTTGGCGACAGTATCGTCCGGGTAAAGGAGTTGGTTAAAACGGCGAAGTCAATGTTGATGCCGGCAGTCGCGATGACGGACCTGTCAAATCTATACGGGGGCATCAAATTTATCCGTGCTTGCGTCGATAATGGTGTCAAGCCATTGATTGGTGTCGATGTCGAGGTTGTGGAAGAAAATGGCATGACACAAGGACGCCTTATCCTGCTTTGTCGAAATAATGCCGGGTATCGACATGTTTGTGAATTGCTGACGAATGCTTATACGCTTGATGTAGATTCTGCAAAGGTCGCTATCGGGTTTAGTGAATTAAGCAAAGGCTGCGGCGATCTTATAGCAATCTCGCCCAGCATTGACGGCGCAATTGGTAAATTGATGTACGCAGGAAAGTCAGATCAGGCGAGAATGACTGCCGAGAAATATTCTTACATGTTTCCCGAGGCTTTTTACCTGGAAATCACCAGAACAAACCGAAGGGGTGAAGGCGAGTATGAATTGCAAGCCTTGCGACTGGCATCTGAGCAAAAAATTCCACTCGTTGCAGGCAATGCTGTGCGATTCTTGAGTCGCGATGATTTTACCGGCCATGATATTCGAGTATGTATTCATGAAGGTAACGTACTGCAAGATCCCCGGCGGGTGAGACGCTATACCGACCAGCAGTACTTTAAAAGTCAGTCGGAAATGGTTGCCCTATTTAATGATATTCCATCTGCTCTTGGAAATACCCTAGAAATTGCGAAGAGATGTAATGTCTTTCTTGAGATGGGTAAAACCTACATGCCGATGTACCCATCTGTGACGCACAAGTCTGAAGATGAAATGCTGAAGGAAGCTACCCGCGCAGGCCTGAAATACAGATTTGAGCAGCACGCAGTAAAAGATGCGGACTACGACCACTACTCGAAGCGATTACAGATTGAGCTGGAAACAATTGTTCAGATGGGATTTTCCGGGTATTTTTTGATCGTTGCAGACTTCGTTAAATGGGCAAAAGAAAACGATATTCCTGTTGGTCCGGGTCGAGGCTCTGGAGCTGGATCTTTAGCTGCTTACTCACTGGGGATAACAGCTCTCGACCCAATTCGCTATGGACTTTTGTTTGAACGCTTTCTCAATCCGGAACGGGTTTCCTTGCCCGATTTCGATATTGATTTCTGTATGTACGGGCGTGACAGAGTTATAGAGTATGTGAGTCAGAAATATGGCAGGGACCGGGTCGCTCAGATTATTACTTATAACACCCTGGCTGCCAGGGCCGTCGTTCGAGATGTTGGCCGTGTGATGGAGCACCCATATGGGTTTTGCGACACCCTGGCGAAAATGATTCCATTTGAGGTCGGGATGACACTTGATAGAGCTCTGGATCAAGATGAAGGGTTAAAGGAGCGATATACCAACGATGCCGACGTCACCCAGTTGATTGATAACGCAAGACTGCTCGAGGGGCTCCCGCGCAACGCCGGCAAACATGCAGGTGGCTTGGTAATCGCACCTGACCCGATCACTCGCTATACGCCTTTGTACCAGGAACCGGGTATGAGTCAGCCTGTAACGCAATACGATAAGGACGATCTGGAGGCAATAGGCCTCGTAAAATTTGACTTCCTGGGGCTAAGAACCCTAACGGTTATTGACTGGTCGGTAAAAAATATTAATCTTAAGCGATCAGATACGGGCCGTGAGTTGATTGATATCGAGCAACTTGCTCTTGATGATCAGAAAGTATATTCGCTTATCTGCACTGGTTATACAACGGGACTGTTTCAACTTGAATCCAGAGGTATGCAGGAACTTATCCAGAGATTAATGCCCGATCACTTTGACGAACTGATTGCTCTAGTGGCCTTATTTAGACCGGGACCGCTTCAGTCCGGAATGGTGGACGACTTTGTCAGCAGGAAACACGGTCATGAAGAGGTTCGCTATCCTCATCCAACTCTCATCGAGATCTTAAGGCCAACATACGGAGTGATTCTCTACCAAGAGCAAGTAATGGAGATCGCTCGTGTTTTATCTGGTTATACACTGGGATCTGCCGATTTGCTTCGACGAGCGATGGGAAAGAAAAAACCTGAAGAAATGCGTGAGCAACGTCAGTCGTTTGTTGAGGGTGCTGCTGAAAGACAGGTCGATCGAGCGAATGCAACGTATATTTTTGATTTAATCGAAAAATTTGCAGGTTACGGATTCAATAAATCTCATTCAGCTGCCTACGCACTTCTGAGCTATCAGACGGCATGGCTCAAGACCCACTACCCATCGGAGTTCATGGCGGCTTGTATGTCTGCAGATATGGAACACACGGACAAACTCGTCGTACTTGTTAATGAAGCAAAGCGAATGGGTATTCCGCTACTTGCTCCTGATATAAATCAGTCCGACCGCGAGTTCAAGGTCGATGAGGGTGGATCTATTCGTTATGGACTTGGTGCCATAAAAGGCATGGGTGAGCGAGTAATCGACTCACTGTTAAATGAGCGTGCGGCCCATGGTGAATTTAGTGACTTGCACTCGTTATGCCGCAGAGTTGACCAGTACCGCGTTACCAAGAAGGTGTTTGAAGCGTTGATTATGTCTGGGTCTTTAGATTGTCTTGGTTCGATCAGGGCTGCACATTGGGCGATGCTGCCCCAGACCGTCGAACTGGTTGACCAGATGGCTGAAGATCAGTCTTCCGGGCAAAATGATATGTTCGGTCTCGAGTCTAGTGCAATGGTCGGTGATCTAGCAGTATCAGTACCAGACTGGTCCTCAAGGAAAGCCCTAGAGAATGAAAGGCAGGCACTGGGACTGTATCTAAGCGGTCACCCTATCGATCATGTACATGATGAACTTGATGCCCTAGTAGCTGGAAGCATTGCTGAGACTCGTCCAACCCCGGAACGAAGAATATGTTTAGCCGGTCTGGGTTCTGCTTTACGCGCCTTCAACAACAAAAGAGGTGAAACCGCAGCGTTCTTTAGCTTGGATGATGGATCTGCCTGCGCGGATGTCACAGTATCAAGCGATCTTTATCAAAGCGTAAGAAACATCATTGAAACATCTGAGATCCTGCTGGTTGAAGGTCTGTGCTCCTTGGATGATCGCACCGGACAATTGCGGTTAAAAGCTGACCAGATCAAAACTCTGCGGCAGATTCGAGAAGCGGGACTCACCAGGTTGGTCGTGCTACTGGACATAAAGGGTAATATCGAGAGCCAGATAGTTGATCTGCAAGCCGTGCTGGATAATTACCGACCGGGTTCAACTTCTGTCTGTGTCGAGTACTGTAATGCGAAAGGTGATAAGGCTGTCATAAATTTGGGTTCTGACTGGACAGTTCAAGTGGGTGAAGAGACGATTGAACAACTGGTCGAGATATTTGGCGCGGGATCACTCCGTTACATCTACGATAAAACCAGATTCAAAGATCAACCGGACTTGCTGTCATACCGGGCCGCTTGAAACACGGTTAAAGTGTGGGAATTGGGATAAAATGAACTGGTCCGATGTGAGATTTAGGTAACTGTGTGGTGGATAATTTTCTGGAGTTCGAAAAGCCGATCGAAGAACTTTCGGCAAAGATAGAAGAGCTTGAAAGGGTCAGTCAGACTCAAAACCTAGATCTGAGCGAACAGATCAACAATCTTGAAGACAGAAGACAGAAAGTCACACACGACATTTTTTCCTCTCTCGATCCTTGGCAAATCACTCAGATTGCCCGTCATCCGATGCGTCCCTACACCCTTGACTACGTGGGTTTCGTTATTGCCGGGTTCCAAGAACTTCACGGCGACCGTATGTTTGCCGATGATAGATCGATTATTGCGGGTATCGGAAAGATCGACCAGCGGAACGTTGCGCTAATTGGGCACCAAAAAGGTCGGAATACACGGGAGAAACTGCGACGCAACTTTGGTATGCCTAAACCGGAAGGATACCGAAAGGCGCAAAGGGTTATGAAACTCGCAGAAAAATTTGGCCTCCCTATTGTGACACTGATCGATACGCCAGGAGCTTATCCTGGCGTTGATGCGGAAGAGAGGGGTCAAAGTGAGGCAATAGCTCGTTCGCTCTCAGTAATGATTGCCTTAAGGGTCCCTGTTATTACAGCAGTTATCGGGGAGGGAGGATCCGGGGGAGCCCTGGCTATCGGGGTTTGTGATCGCTTGATAATGATGGAGTATTCCACCTATTCGGTGATTTCACCGGAAGGTTGTGCGTCTATCTTATGGAAAAGTCCGGATAAGGCACCCGAGGCCGCAGCAGCTATGAAGATCACATCAGCCGATCTAAAGAAGTTAGGATTAGTTGATGAGATTGTTCCGGAACCTTTGGGGGGGGCGCACCGCGACCCCGAGCAGGCAGCTGCGCATCTAAACGCCAGTTTGGTTCGCCATCTTGAAGAAGTTTCAAGTTGGACAATCCCGGAGCTGCTGGGCAAACGTTACGAACGACTACAGTCATTTGGCCAATTTCAGAACGGAATATAAACGCGACAAGTAGCGTGCCTATGTTTGATAGTGAAGTAGTACGATTTGCACAGGACAAAAACGCTCGTCGACTATTGGTGGCGTTAAGCGGTGGTGTAGATTCGATTTCTCTACTGCACAAGTTGTGTGAATTACGTACGCGTTACGACCTTAATATAGTTGCTTTGCATGTCGATCATCAGATTCAGCCTGAATCTGAACAGTGGATGAGACATTGTCAGGCTCAGTGTGATGAGTTCGAAGTACCTATAAAAACAGTAAGACTCACATTGCAGGAGTCCGGACACGGACAAGAGGCGGCTGCAAGGCAGGCCCGCTACGATTGGTTCCGCTCTCAGGTCGGCCCTGCGGATGTCTTAGTGATGGCGCACCATATGGGGGATCAGGTCGAGACCGTCTTGTTGCGGCTATTTAGAGGATCGGGTTTGCTGGGACTCGGGGCAATGCACGAGATGAGAAAATTCGGTTTGGGTTGGCTGGCACGACCACTGCTGAAAGTGTCCAAGGAAGAGATCGTAGCTTATGTTAGAGAAAATGATCTTCGGTACATAGAAGATCCAAGTAATTTCGATATCCATATTGATAGAAATTTTGTACGGCACGAGCTACTACCGCTGATTCGCTCACGTTGGTCCGGTGTCGATCAAACAATTTCCCGAAGTTCAGATCATCTCAAATCAATTCAGTCCAGCTTAGACAAGAGTGCCAGGTCGGATCTTAGAATGTTTCTTTACCTTAATAGACCTACTCTATTGGGCGACTATGGCTGTGTGAGAGTCAGTGACCTGATCAGACTCGATCAAACTCGAGTTGTTGAGGTATTACGCTACTGGATCCGGTGCGAGGGGCTTGATCTACCGAGTACTGGAAAAATGAATGAACTGATTAGACAAGTTGTTGGGAACGGCACTAAAGGCCGTGGAGGTATACGATGGCAACAGGGCGAATTTCGTGTGTATCGGGAATTTCTCTACCTACTTCCGGCACAGCCCAAGTTATGCAGTCCAACGCCACAACGCTGGCAGGGACAGGATGCCATGTGCATAAAGGAAGTCGATATAGCATTGTCGTTACGCCGTTGTCGGGGTAGGGGAATCAGGCTATCTTCAAATAATAACTCGCAATTTATTCTTGATTGGCAGCATAGGGACCGTGTTTTCCATCCTTACGGGTCTGTTCACAAACGAACCATTAAGAATCTGTTCCAAGAAAAAGGAATTCCACCATGGGAGCGATGCAGACTGCCTTATGTGTATCTGGATGACGATCTGGTCTGTATACCAGGCTTGGCAGTGGAACAACACTATGCCGCTTCGGGCACCGAAATAGGGCTGGAAATCAATATTTCTGGAGCTCAAACGCGTCGCCCAGATTCGGGATGACGCTTAACCGTTGTTCTCGGTGGCCATGTCTGGTAATCTAACCGTCCGTCAGGTATGGCGGAGCACGTTCGTTCGAGTGTGCTGTTTTATCTCCGCGAATCCTTAAGCGTATCTGTACCCTGACGTATAGTATGCGAGTACATGACGTTGTTTGTGCCAGAGGGAATAATGACTAAATACGTTTTTGTGACCGGTGGTGTGGTCTCGTCATTGGGGAAGGGTATTTCATCGGCTTCTTTGGCGGCCCTGCTGGAGGCGCGCTCTCTCAAGGTAACGATGGTCAAGCTGGATCCCTATATCAATGTTGATCCCGGTACGATGAGTCCGTTTCAGCATGGCGAAGTATTCGTTACCGATGACGGAGCAGAGACGGATCTAGACCTGGGTCACTATGAGCGATTTGTCCGTACGCGGATGACTCAGTTGAACAACTTTACCACTGGACAGATTTACGAGCGCGTAATTCGAAAGGAACGACGTGGTGACTATTTGGGAGGGACTGTTCAAGTTATTCCCCACATTACTAACGAGATCAAAGATTCAATAAAAGCGGCGGGCGTGGGATACGACGTTTGTTTGGTCGAGATTGGTGGTACGGTCGGTGATATAGAATCGCAACCGTTCCTCGAAGCGATTCGGCAGATGAGAATTGAGGAAGGCCGAAGCAATACTGCATTTGTTCATTTAACACTTATTCCGGAATTACCTTCGGCGGGTGAAATTAAGACCAAACCCACTCAGCACTCGGTAAAAGAGTTGCGCAGCATTGGCATCCAGCCGGACATTCTTGTGTGTCGGGCACACAAGCCTATTCCCGATGAATCCCGAAAAAAGATATCTCTATTTACGAACGTAGAGGAGTTTGCGGTAATCTCAGGAGAAGATGTGGATAGTATCTATTCCATTCCCCGGCGATACCACGAGCAAGGAATGGACCAGATCATTGTTGATCATCTTCATCTATCGGGCAGTTCTGCGGATTTGACCGAGTGGAACAGGGTCACAGATGCGCTGGAGAATCCAACTTCAGAAGTCAATATTGCAATAGTTGGCAAGTACGTCAGCCTTACTGAATCCTATAAATCGCTGTCAGAAGCACTTGTACATGCCGGGATAGCGAACGACTGTAAGGTTAATGTCAACTACATAGATGCAGAAAACATTGAAACGGATGGCACCGGTGAATTGGAGCAGAGTGATGCGATTTTAATTCCTGGCGGGTTTGGAATCAGAGGCGCTGAGGGAATGATTGAGGCGGTTCGTTATGCGCGTGAACGACACGTACCGTACCTGGGTATCTGCCTTGGACTCCAGATAGCTGTGATCGAATATGCGCGCAATGTTGCTGGCCTGTCCGGTGCAAATAGCACTGAGTTCGACAGAGAATGCAAACATCCAGTGATTGCCCTGGTTACCGAGTGGAGAAACCAAGCAGGTGAAACAGAGAATAGGGACACAGATAGCGAACTCGGCGGTACGATGCGGCTAGGGGCTCAGTACGCGAACCTGAAGAAAGGCAGTATATGTTCAGACATTTACGAACAACGAAAGATCCGTGAGCGTCATCGTCATCGATACGAGGTGAACAATCGATTCATAGATGTCTTGGAGGCGAAAGGGCTTACTTTTTCCGGCAGATCAATGGATGATCTTGTCGAAACGATTGAAATTTCTGAACATCCTTGGTTTATCGCCTGTCAATTCCACCCCGAATTTACCTCGACACCGCGGGATGGACATCCTTTGTTTACGCGCTATGTGCAGGCGGCCATGACCGTTTCCGGGAGTCAAACAGGCTTTAAGGAGGCTGCGACACTGTGAATTTGTTGGGTAGAGAAATCGGGCGTAGTCATCCGTTCTTCCTGATTGCTGGACCGTGCGTTATCGAATCACGACAGGCCGTTCTGGAGGTGGCTGCAGCGTTGCGGGAAATCTGCGATCGACTCGACATCCTTTTGATTTTCAAGTCTTCCTTCGATAAGGCAAACAGAACGGCGAGCGAGAGTTACCGTGGACCAGGGCTGAGTGAGGGCCTTGAAATTCTCAGTGAAGTGCGGAGCAGCAGCGGTTTACCGTTGCTTACCGATGTACATTCTGTGGATCAGGTGTCTGCTGTTGCGTCGGTTGTTGATATTCTTCAGACACCGGCATTCTTGTGCAGACAGACTGACCTCATTCAGGCAGTGGCGGCCTCTGGTAAACCAGTCAATATTAAGAAGGGCCAGTTCATGTCGCCCCACGAGATGAAATCTGTGTTGGCGAAGGCTCAGATGGCCGGAGGTTCAGAAATCATGCTCTGTGAACGAGGAACTTCGTTTGGTTATAACAATCTCGTCGTTGACATGCGTTCTCTTGAGATTATGGCGGGTTTTGGCTGTCCAATCGTTTTTGATGCAACTCACTCGGTGCAGCTCCCGGGTCAGGGCGGAGATAAATCAGGTGGTCAGAGGGAATTTGTACCGGTTTTGGCGCGTGCCGCTATAGCGACTGGGGTGTCTGGCCTTTTTATGGAAGTACACCCGGACCCGGATAAGGCGTTGAGTGATGGTGCCAATTCCTGGCCACTCGATCAGCTGGAATTCCTGTTAACTGAACTCGTGGCACTGGATGGAATAGCCTCGAGATCCCACGAACTTTAGTTTTGCGCCGATTATTTCGTTGACTTGGGAGAGAAAGAGGTGGGCGTGAGGATTGCCGGTGTCACTGGGCGTGAAATTATCGACTCAAGAGGTAATCCGACAGTACAGGCAGTTGTAGCCTTAACCGACGGATCAATAGGTACTGCCGCAGTGCCTTCGGGCGCTTCAACCGGCAGCCTTGAGGCGGTGGAACTCAGGGATGGCGACCCATCAAGGTATTCTGGCCTTGGTGTTTTGCGTGCAGTTGAAAATATAAATACTGAGATCTCAAGATGCGTTTTTGAGCAGGATCCATTTGAGCAATCCGAGATAGACAATGCGCTTGTTGTTCTTGATGGCACGCCCAACAAATCACGCCTTGGCGCCAATGCCATCTTAGCCGTATCACTTGCGATAGCCCGTGCGAGTGCATGCAGTATCAGATTGCCACTCTATCGGTATTTGGCCAAGATGTTTGGCGGCGGTGCTGGTGATAGTGTTCTGCCTGTTCCCCAGATAAATATTCTGAATGGAGGAGCTCATGCAGACAATCGTATTGATTTCCAGGAGTTTATGATCCTACCGGTCGGTTCGACTAGTATTGCCGATGCAGTCAGGGTGGGTGCCGATGTATTCCACATGCTGAGAACAATTCTTAAGCAAATGGGTCTGAGCACTGGAGTGGGTGATGAGGGTGGATTTGCGCCTGAAATATGCTCCAATGAACAAGCCATAGAGGTTGTGCTCGAGGCGATTACCCAGGCAGGCTATGTACCCGGCGTAGATGTTTACCTCGGTCTGGACATTGCGAGCTCAGAGTTTTTTCGTGATGGCCGATATTGTTTAGAAGGTGACGATCAGACTTATACATCGGAAGAATTTGTTCAATTGATTATGACCTGGGTAGAGCGGTATCCGATTTTGACTGTTGAGGATGCGATGGCAGAAGATGACTGGGAGGGTTGGGAATCGATTACGCGAGTCGTCGGTGATCGTATACAACTCACAGGTGATGATCTGTTTGTAACCAATCCTAAAATACTTGCAAAAGGGATAGAGCGTAAAATTGCAAATTCAATATTAATCAAAGTTAATCAGATCGGCACACTGTCCGAGACATTTGAGGCGATTCGTATGGCCAAAGCAGCGGATTATGGTGTCACGATCTCACATCGATCGGGTGAGACTGAAGACACTACGATAGCCGATCTAGCCGTTGCCACAGGTGCTGGACAGATTAAAACAGGTTCTCTGTGCAGATCGGAACGTGTTTCAAAATACAACAGGCTGATGGTGATAGAGGAGGAACTGGGTTCGGCATCATCATTTGCTGGGCTGAATGGTTTTCCTCATTATAAGAAGGGCGTTTCGACACCCAACCCTGCGACATACAGTCGATAGGAATGCATGTCCCACAGAGTATTGCTCGGCACCTTGTTATTGCTTTTTGTCCTTCTTCAATACGCTATATGGGCTGGAAAAAATAATGTGCTCGATCTAATCACCCTCAATTCAACACTGAGCGAGTTGAGAGAGCAGAACAAGAAGCTGCGAAAAAGAAACGATCAGCTACATGCTGAGGTGATTGACATAAAAAGCAGATTGAGTGCGATAGAAGCACGCGCGCGATCAGAACTGGGCTTGATCAAGCCTGGCGAGACGTTTTTTCAAATCATTGAAAAAAAAGAAGAAAAGAAGTAGACAATTATTCGCAGACAGCAATCCCTATCTAGGTTCTTGAAGCCTATAGGGCAGGGGCAGAGTTGTGAACTGTTCGTTACCTTGAACTCTATAGCAGTAAACGTTTTTGGCTTCCAAGAAACCGGAAACACTTAACAGGCACTCCGTGTTGATTCCGTCCAGGGCGCTGGCGTTTACGATGGTACCAGCCTTTTCGTTCAGTGCATCAGCCAAATAAACAGGCTGACCCACGCTGACTTCACCCGCGCTATTGATCTTTCCCCGTAGTACACGTTGCTTGACTCGACCGAGGTATCGCAGTCGTGCAACAATTTCCTGACCTGGATAACAACCCTTGGTGAAACTTACACCAGATACCAAATCAAGGTTGATGTTTTGTGGTGTAAAGAGACCACTGGTCAATGCAGTTACAGTGGCAATGCCGTGGCGGATCTGGAGCAGGTTCCAATAATCCGAACCTAGAAGCGTAATATTTTCGCCAGTTTCTTCAATAAATTCGATAGCATCAGTCACTGGAACAACAATAAGTTGAGCTGGTGGGCCAGGCTCTGAATCACCATGGCATTCTTTGGGCCACGCAGATCCAATTTGGCACGAGGTAGATGTTGAAAACCGATCAAGTTCTACATCTCCGCTGAGGCACATAACTGCTAAGTCAGAACAGACTCGGAAGGTCACATCCGCGCGGAGGACGAACATCTTCAGTCGATCAAGCAAAGGAGTGACATTTGAATGATGAGTCACCATGTAGATAGCGCCATTCATCGGAAAGAGGCGAAACGTTGCGAGAACCCGTCCTTTGGGGTTGCAATAAGCTCCAAAAAGAAATCGTGTGTCTCCTAAATCTTTGATATCACAAGTTACTTGGCTTTGCAAAAAAGATTCAGCATCCTTTCCTTCGCAGCACATAACAGATTCCTGTGTACACGGGACGGCGAACTGACCAGGCACCTGTTGTTGAGATTGGGGGAATACCGTTCGCTGTCCCTCTGCAATTGCCCCGCCCTTTGACTCGAGTAACGCCAGCCAGGAGGGGTCAATTGACGATTTATGGGTCTTGCTTGTCACAGGGAGATGACTCATGAATATTCATGTTGTTTCTGTATAGAACAGGGTAATTTGACTAAAGACTCGGGTCGGTAAGCATATCATGCGCTCTCAAGGCCAATGGTTCACAATCGACCTCTGCCGAACTTGTATTATAGTCACAAAGCGGAGAAAATTAATCTGTGGACATCAAAGGTATTAATCAAAAAACAGAAGTCTTGTCGGGAGCTGCGAGTAAACGCGGCAATAGGATTCCGGACTCTGTCGTCGATGTTCTAACGTCAAAACAGCCCGAAACTAACGCTGCGAAGCAATCTGCCTGCAGCAGCCCAATAACATCTCACCCCGACCCGACTCGGTTTGGTGACTGGGAACACGCTGGCCGCTGCATAGATTTTTGACAGTCGATCAGCTTACATTAATTTCTCGTACCATCGACAATCGAAGATGCCAGTTAAGCAACGTCCCGTCTCACCCCATCTTCAGATTTACAGACCGCAGCTGCCATCGTTTTTGTCAATTTTGCACCGGGCGACCGGCTTGTTTTTGGTGCTAGGGCTGATGGTTATCTGCATTTGGCTAATCTGTGTCGCACTAGGAGAGGATTATTTTCAGATATTCAATTCAATCGGATCAACGGCATTGGGGAAGATGTTCTCTCTGGGGCTGGTATTCAGTTTGGTCTATCATTTTTTTAACGGTATTCGCCATCTTGTCTGGGACTGTGGTTATGGCTTCGAGCTAACGAGTGTCTATTTCAGCGGCACAATAGTTCTTCTAGTGTCGATTTTTGTTACATTGCTCGTTGTCGCCCGGATCTGGTTTTAATAGTTTCGAATAAGATATGGACGGTAGGGTGTGGTAAACGATTTAGGATCAAAGCATTGGAAGTATCAACGCTATTCGGCTTTGGTACTGGCGCCAGTAATACTTTGGCTGTTAGTCAGGATTATTTTTCGCCCAGAACTGAGTTATGTTGAAGTAAAACAGTGGTTAACACTGCCCGCATCATCTTTGCTTTTGGCCCTGACGATAGGTGTACTGTGTTTCCATGCCGCAATTGGAATCCAAGTCATCTTAGAGGATTACGTATCTAGCGATCGTCTGCAAAAGCAGCTAGTCAATCTGGCCAGGTGGGTTGCTGTTCTAATGAGTGGCTGTGCGGTTTGTACGATTCTTTTTATGTGGACCCAGTAATTACTTGACCAAAGCATACACAATCATCGACCACACTTATGATGCAGTGGTGGTCGGAGCCGGCGGAGCCGGCCTCAGAGCCTGTCTTGGCCTCGCCGAGGGCGGTCTGAAAACAGCGTGTCTAACCAAAGTGTTTCCGACTAGGTCGCACACCGTGGCGGCTCAGGGCGGCATGAGTGCTGCATTGGGCAACATGGGGGAAGATGACTGGCGTTGGCACATGTACGATACAGTTAAAGGTTCTGATTGGCTGGGTGATCAAGATTCGATCGCATATATGTGTAAAGAAGCCCCCGCTGCCGTGATTGAGCTTGAGGGTTACGGAGTGCCTTTTTCGCGGACTGAAAACGGCAAGATCTATCAGCGGGCGTTCGGTGGTATGACGACCCATTTCGGAGAAGGGCGAGCCCAGCGAACCTGTGCAGCAGCCGATAGAACGGGCCACGCGATATTGCACGCCCTCTATCAACAATCTTTACGACACGAAGTCGAGTTCTTCATCGAATATGTAGCACTTGATCTAATCATGCGCGATGGCGCCTGTATAGGTGTTATTGGTTGGAGCCTGGATGACGGTACTTTGCATCGATTTTCCTCTAAAAGTGTAATTTTAGCGACCGGAGGTTACGGTCGAGCCTATTTCTCCGCAACTTCAGCACATACCTGCACCGGTGATGGCAATGCAATGGTGCTACGGGCCGGACTGCCTCTTCAGGATATGGAGTTCGTGCAGTTTCATCCAACAGGTATTTATGGATCGGGTTGTCTGATAACAGAAGGCGCCCGAGGTGAAGGCGGATATCTGACCAATTCTGACGGCGAACGGTTTATGGAGCGCTACGCGCCTAATGCGAAAGACCTTGCGTCACGTGACATTGTTAGCCGAGCGATGACCAAGGAAATTCGTGCCGGTAAAGGTGTTGGCCGAGATAAAGATCACCTGCATCTTCACCTTGAACAGCTCGGGTCCGATATTTTGTCTGAACGTCTACCAGGGATCTCGGAGACAGCACGGGTGTTTGCTGGCGTCGATGTCACACAGGAGCCAATACCCGTACTACCGACGGTACACTACAACATGGGCGGTATCCCGACAAATTTCTGGGGCGAGGTGATTACCCAGGGATCCGGTGGAGATGACAAGGTCGTCACAGGTTTGTTCGCAATTGGCGAAGCGAGTTGTGTATCTGTCCACGGAGCCAATAGACTGGGATCGAACTCTCTACTGGATCTTATCGTGTTTGGCCGGGCTGCCTCAAAAAGGTTGATCGAGATCCTAGATCACCGGGTTTCGTGCCCAACAGCAGGGGATAGCGACACCGAAAGGGCGTTAACACGGTTCGACCAGATTAGGCATAGTCAGGGTGACTATCCAACAGCGGCACTCCGACTGGCAATGCAAAAAGCAATGCAGGATAACTGCGCTGTATTTAGGACAGAAGAGGTGTTGAAAGAAGGTATCGAAAAAATCCAGACTATCAGAGGTCGATTTATGGAGGTCAGGGTCACTGACAGATCCATGATCTGGAATACGGATCTGGTTGAGACGCTCGAGCTTGAGAATCTCTTGCTTCAATCCGTTGCGACTATTCACAGCGCCAATCGGCGCCAGGAGAGTCGTGGAGCCCATGCTCGGGAGGATTATCCGAATCGTGACGATGGGAAGTGGTTAAAACATACGCTTACCTGGACCGATGCAGGCGATGATCCCGTGATAGCTTATCGACCTGTCAGGCTCTCGACTGGCACCACCGAGGTAGAATCGGTTCCACCTTCAGACAGGGTCTATTGACGAGAACGCGTTGTGGCAGATTTACGGTTACCAAAAAACTCTAGGGTGCGACCGGGCCACACCCACAAAGGCACCGGAGGCGCGGACGCTCGAGAGTTTCAAATCTACCGCTGGGATCCCGATAATAACGACAATCCCCGGCTTGATATTTATCATGTTGATATCAAAGACTGCGGGCCGATGGTGTTAGATGCGATTATAAAAATCAAAAACGAGATAGATTCTACGCTCACTTTTAGGCGGTCTTGTCGGGAGGGAATCTGCGGATCTTGTGCGATGAACATAGATGGCATGAACACTCTGGCATGTACAAAGGCAATCGCGGAAGTAAAGGGTGCGGTAAAAATATACCCCCTCCCTCACATGCCGGTCATTAAAGATCTTGTGCCGGATCTGACCCAATTCTTTCGCCAACTTGCCTCGGTGGAACCATGGCTCAAAACAAAAGAGTCGACTGGACTAATCGAGAATACCCAAACTATAGACGAAAGAAAACGCCTCGATGGCCTCTACGAGTGCATTCTTTGTGCTTGCTGTTCAACGAGTTGTCCGAGTTATTGGTGGAATAGTGACCGCTATCTCGGACCAGCGGCGCTCCTGCAGGCATATCGATGGATTGTTGACAGTCGTGACATGGCAACCGAAGATCGGCTTGAACAACTAGATGACACCTTTAAATTGTATCGCTGTCACACAATCATGAATTGTACTAGCGCGTGCCCGAAGGATCTGAATCCAGCTAGGGCCATTGGGCAGATAAAAAAGATGATCGCTCGATCTCAATAAGAGGATGAGGGCAGATCGGGCAAAGGTGCTCTGGCGATGTCGTCGAGGTATTCGGGAGCTCGACTCGGTTTTAAGGCCCTTTGCCGAAGACTGCTACGATGAACTGTCGCCGCTAGAAAAGACCCGACTGCAGACGCTTCTTGGCTGTCAGGACACCCAGATCCTTGACTGGGTTCTCGGGCGGGAAATACCCGATGAAGAAGGCCTACAAAGCCTGGTCGACTCGATCATCCGGTATTCGCAAAAGTCGAGGCTAACCGGAATGGTATGAGAGTCTGGATCTGGATAATAGCGAGTATTGTTTGTGGCATAACCCGCTAAAGACTGGCTACCCAATAGCGCTATATCCTGATAGACAGTAGTGATAGAATCGCCCACCGTTTTGAGATCGAAAATATTTATAGATGGTCAGGCCGGGACAACCGGCCTTAGGATCAGGCAATGGACTCAGCATCGTAGCGATTTTGAGCTCCTGACTCTTGCTGAAAATGACCGACGTTCCGTGACAGCACGGCAGGAAGCCATATCGCTAGCCGACCTCACCATTCTTTGTCTGCCGGACGCCGCCGCTGGAGAAGCTGCCGTCTGGGCACAAAATGCCGGTACCAGGGTTCTCGATGCCAGTACCTGCCACCGTGTTGCAGATGACTGGACATATGGGCTTCCTGAACTATGTGAAGAGCAACGTGCTAGGATTGGTTCGGCTGATCGTGTGAGTAACCCAGGCTGTTATTCCTCTACCTTTATTCTGTTGTTGCGACCCTTGATAGATGCCGGACTGATACCAACAGATGTTCCGATATCTATACATGCCTTATCCGGTTATAGCGGCGGCGGTAAATCATTGATCGAACGCTGGGAAAACCATGATAATGAGTTGGCGGACCTCCAGTATGAAGCGCCCTACGCATTGGGGTGGGTCCACAAGCACATTCCTGAGATGCAGCGATACACGGGCTTGACGGTCCAGCCCCAGTTCCTGCCAGCTGTGGGTCCGTTTCACAGCGGCATGCGGGTTCAGGTACCTCTTCACGAAAGTATTTTTTACAACAGGCCCGATGGTGAAGAGATCTGGACACTTCTTAATCAACGTTACGCTGGTGAACCGTTTATTCAGGTCGCACCGTTTGCCGGCTTTGAAGCGGTCAGTGAAAACGATTTGGATCCAACTGGGTTTAACGGGAGCAATCAACTCCAAATTCATGTATTTCCGAATCCCGCGGGGCATATTCTGCTGGTTGGCTTGCTGGATAATCTAGGTAAAGGTGCTTCCGGAGTAGCCGTACAGTGCCTTAATCTGATGTTGGGTCTGCCGGAGGAAGCGGGGCTACCTGTTTAACCTACACAGCTACAGGATCAAGTGCGCTCTTTAGCTGACAGCCGAGTATGCGATTATTTAGCCCCCCAGGGGAAAGGGCTCACCAGTTAGATGTGTTAGAACTTTTCGCTACGAGTCTTTAACGGGTACTGTCTAGCCGTTAGAATACAAAAGGCTTGAAGGCTCGACAAATCTTACAGTCGTCAGCTGTACACCTCCTACTCCATAGACTCGACTGATAACCTATGCTTCCCAGGAATCAAAAGAACGTTCGCAACTTCGCGATAATTGCCCATATCGATCATGGGAAATCAACGCTATCGGACCGATTAATTCAGTTGTGCGGCGGTTTGACTGACCGGGAAATGTCAGAGCAGGTACTTGATTCGATGGAGCTTGAACGCGAGCGGGGGATAACGATCAAAGCTCAGAGTGTCTCCTTGAAGTACACATCGCGTAAAGGAGACCAGTATTCGCTTAATTTTATTGATACGCCGGGTCATGTGGATTTCGCTTATGAGGTTTCCAGGTCATTAAGTGCGTGTGAGGGTGCGTTGCTCGTGGTTGATGCCTCACAAGGCGTGGAGGCACAGACACTTGCACACTGTTATGCGGCGGTCGACTTAGGCCTAGAGGTGATCCCGGTACTCAACAAGATCGATTTGCCTTCCGCAGAACCCGAGCGGGTGTTGCGAGAAATTGAAGACCTTATTGGCCTAGACTGTTCAAACGCTCTGTCGATCAGCGCAAAAACGGGTGCCGGAGTTGAAGAGGTTCTAGAGTCCATTGTCTCCTCTCTGCCCGGGCCCGAAGGCGACGCAAACGACCCCTTAAGGGCGCTCATCATTGATTCGTGGTTTGATAATTATCATGGCACGGTTTCGTTGGTTAGGCTGGTAGACGGCAAGATTGCCAGCCGCGACAAGATCAAGATCAGTTCTACTGGGGGTGAGCACCAGGTGGCGGAGGTAGGAGTATTCACACCGAAAAAGCAAGTAGTTTCGCAGCTGGTAGCTGGTGATGTCGGCTATATGATCGCTGGCATTAAAGATATAAAAGCGGCGAAGGTCGGTGACACAATAATCGATGCCAGATCGGTAGGCACGGTAACTCTGCCTGGGTTCAAAGAGGAAAAGCCCACTGTTTTCGCCGGCCTGTACCCGGCGAACAATGCCGATTACGACAGTTTTCGTGATGCGCTGGACAAGTTGGGTCTGAATGACGCATCGTTGCAATATGAACCGGAAGTGTCGCCAGCTTTGGGATTTGGATTCCGGTGTGGGTTCCTGGGTCTGCTTCACCTCGAGATAGTTCAGGAGCGCCTTGAGCGTGAATATGACCTTGAGTTGATTACCACAGCGCCTACGGTCTTGTATCAGGTTATAACAACTGAACAGAAGCTGGTAGGGGTGCAGAACCCTTCCGACCTTCCGGATCCGGCGATGATCAGAGAAATACGTGAGCCATTTATTCGTGCGCGCATACTTTCGCCGCAAGATCAAGTCGGTCCAATCATCTCATTGTGCATTGAAAAGCGTGGGGTTCAGCAGAACATCAATTACCACGCGAGACAGGTCTTGATCGAGTTTGATTTGCCACTGGCTGAGGTGGTGTTTTATTTTCATGATCAATTAAAGTCAGTAAGCCGGGGATTCGCTTCGTTGGATTATGAGTTACTCGATCATCGGGTGGCTGATATGGTTAAGCTTGACATATTGATTAATGGTGATCGGATCGATCCTTTATCCCTTCTGGTGCATCGCGAGCAGGCGAAATATCGCGCACGGGATCTAGTCAGCCGAATGCGTAAACTTATTCCGAGGCAGATGTTTGACGTCGCAATTCAGGCTTCCATTGGTTCGAGGGTCATTTCGAGAGAGACAGTCAAAGCTTTGCGAAAGAACGTCACTGCAAAATGCTATGGCGGCGACATTACGCGAAAACGCAAACTGTTAGAGAAGCAAAAAGAAGGAAAGAAACGGATGAAACAGGTGGGCTCCGTAGCCATACCCCAGGAAGCATTCCTATCAGTCCTGAGGATGGGCAACTAACATGGATTTTGCATTTGCTTTGTTTAGTGGGCTGGTAGTAACCGGCGGGATTGTGCTTTGGGATCGCCTGCAAAGACGAACAGGCACTGACTTTAAGGATAAAGACACTATAGGTGCGGGATCCAGAACGGCTGGTATTGTTATCGAGTATGCGCGTGCCTTTTTCCCCGTGATACTGGTTGTGTTCGTCCTTCGATCTTTTGTTGTCGAGCCGTTCAGGATCCCCTCTGGTTCAATGCTGCCGAGTCTCTATATCGGAGATTTTATTCTCGTATCAAAATCTAGCTATGGCATAAGACTGCCTCTGGTTAATCAGAAAATCTTTTCGATCGGAACTCCTAAACGAGGTGACGTGATGGTGTTCAGATACCCACATGACGAGAAAACAAATTTTATCAAGCGGGTTGTTGGATTGCCGGGCGATATTGTTGATTACAAAAACAAAAGACTTCGAATTAATGGCAACGTTGTTGATATTCAAAAAGTGGATCGGGAAGACACCGAACAGGGTGCACGACTCAGTCACCAGGTTGGGGAATACATTGAAAGTCTCGGCAAGTCATCGCATGGGATACTCATCGATGCGAGTCGACGCTCCAGAGATATGATGAGAATAACCGTTCCACCGGACCATTTCTTTGTTATGGGGGATAATCGAGACCATAGTAATGACAGTCGGTTCTGGGGATTTGTACCAGAAGAAAACATCGTAGGGCGGGCGTTCTTCGTCTGGTTCAGCTGGGATAGTGTTGGTGGTGGGGGTGTCAACTGGCCGAGAATAGGAAATCGTATAGACTAGACTTAAATCTTTTGCCTAAAGACCAATCGGTTATTGAAGTCAGCGAATCAAAGCACCTGACCTCATGCTGAAAAACGGATACGAAAAAGTCGAGTTTGGCTGTTTCGAAGGCCATTAACAGTCCAGCATTCCTAATATGGCAAGCAATCAGGATAAGCTTGAGTCAGTAATCGGTTACCAATTTCTTGACTCAGGATTACTTGATCGCGCACTGACGCATCGCAGTTTCAGTGCGCTCAACAACGAACGACTGGAATTCCTTGGGGATAGTGTGTTGGGGATTATCGTGTCTGCAGTTCTCTACCGTCTTTATACCGAAAGTGAAGAGGGTGAGCTGACCAGAATGCGCGCACAGGTCGTCAAAAAAGACACTCTTGCACAGATAGCGCGTCGGCTCCAACTTGGAAGCTATCTAAAGCTGGGTGGTAGTGTGGTAAAAGGTGGCGGAGCGGATATCGATTCTATATTGGCCGATGCGCTTGAAGCTCTAATCGGGGCTGTTTATCTGGATGCGGGATTAGAGCAGGCTCAAATCAGTGTAGCGGAAATTTTCAAGGAAGAACTTGATGCTATTGATCCCGGGTGTATGGCGAAAGATCCCAAAACGGAGTTGCAAGAACTTCTCCAGAGTAAAGGAATGTTGTTACCTAAATACATAGTAGAAAGTATGTCGGGTTCTTCCCACGAACCGAATTTTGTAGTCAGCTGCCATGTTGAAGATGACCAGTTGGTGAAAAGTGGAACAGGCCCAAGTCGAAAGAGTGCAGAGCAAGCAGCAGCGCGAAAATTACTGCGTATCCTCCGTTGAGATAGATGGTCACAGAAAGCTTTAGATTTGGCATGGTAACGCTAGTCGGCAGGCCGAACGTCGGCAAGTCGAGCATAATGAACAGGCTTATAGGTCAAAAAATCAGTATTACATCGCGTAAGCCTCAAACAACCCGGCATCGGATACTGGGTATCTGTAGTACGGATGAATATCAGATCGTTTTTGTCGATACACCCGGAATTCATGAAACAACCGGTGTTGCGATGAATAAGGTTTTAAATCGTACCGCTCGTTCGTGCCTTAATGAGGTGGATCTAATTCTGATGGTGGTGGATGCTAGAAGGTGGACATCAGGTGATACTCGGGTTCTGGCTGATGCAGGGATAGCTGGAGCATCGGTTTGGTTAATTATGAATAAAATAGATTTACTGGATAAACCGAATCTTGTGCTTCCGAGAATTGATCAGGTACGCCAGCGTTACGACTTTGAAGAGATCGTCCCTTTGTCTGCAAAAACGGGGGACAATCTAGACCGCTTGATTACATTAGTGGGTGAAGTGATACCCGAGGGGCCACCAGGTTTCCCCATAACACAAATAACGGACTCGAGTGTAGACTTTATTGCTGCAGAATTCATCCGCGAGCAGATATTTCGCCTTGTGGGGGATGAAGTTCCCTACGAGACAGCAGTAGAGATCCGTAGCTGTAGTGAGCGAAAAGACGGCTTGGTAAGTATTGAGGCACATATTTGGTGTGAGAACAAACGTCAGCGATCTATTCTGATTGGTGAAAATGGTGATCGATTGAAGACCATTGGTTCGAAAGCTCGAGATCAGATTCAACGCTACTTGGGCAAGAAGGTCTACCTAGAGCAGTGGATCAAGGTGAAAAAGGGCTGGGCAGACGATAGAAGGCTGCTCGCTAAGCTGGGATACAATAGGTGAGACTGAGTACGACTATGGCCACCCAACGGTTCCAGAGCCAACCCGCTTTTGTGCTACAGCATCGTCCTTATTCGGAAACCAGTCTGTTGGTTGATTTATTTACACAGAAAACTGGTCGAATCGCTGCAATCGCAAAGGGAGCCCGACGACTTAAATCAAGGTACCGTGGCGTCTTGCTGCCTTTCCAACCGTTAGCTGTTCAATTTACTGGTAAAGGTGATGTAAAAACTTTAACGGGGGCTGAACCGGCCGGCTCGCAGATCCTTCTGTCAAGAGATCACTTGATGTGTGGGTTCTATCTGAACGAACTGATCATAAAGATGATATACCGTTACGATCCTTATGAAACCCTCTATACAGTCTACGGGTGTGCACTAGATGAACTATACCGCACGGCGGATGCTGAATTCACGTTGAGAAGGTTTGAAAAAATATTGCTTGCGGAGGTCGGATACGGCCTTCATCTGCAGCGAGATGTATCCACCGGGTTGCCGATTGAAAAACATTTTGTGTACCGTTATCTGCCTGAGACAGGTCCAATTGTCGATGATAATAGTCGGAGTGATGGCGTTCTGATTCACGGCGATGCGTTAATCGCACTTGACCAGGAGGAAATGTTTACTGAACGTGTTAGACGAGAACTCAAACAATTAAATCGAACAGTACTCGCAACACACCTGCAGGGCAAACCACTTAACAGTCGTCGAATGTATGCTCAATTGTATCCCGAAAAGGGTTCGGCCGCAGCACGGGTCAAGCGGGTAGAATTTTGATTCATTCACTCTAGGGAGGGTAATTCATTGATTGACTTAGGTGTAAACATCGACCACGTAGCAACCCTAAGACAAGCCCGGGGCACGTCTTATCCTGAGCCAGCGCAAGCGGTTGTAATCGCCGAACAGTCGGGTGCTGATCTGATTACGCTGCACCTACGAGAGGATCGCCGTCACATAGTGGACAGAGATGTTTACCTGCTGAAACAAATCATCCAGACACGCATGAATCTGGAAATGGCAGCGACCGAAGAAATGGTGAGAATCGCATGTGACGTTCAGCCGGAAGATGTCTGTATCGTGCCCGAAAAGCGTGAAGAACTGACCACCGAAGGCGGGCTCAATGTAATCGCCAACAGGACAGAACTAGAAGAACATATCGCCTGCCTAAAAGAGGCTGGGGTACGTGTCTCGTTGTTTATCGATCCGGACCCGGAGCAGATACACGCATCTTGTGAGGTCGGTGCGGAAGCGGTTGAGATCCACACTGGTGCTTTCGCCGATGCCGGCCGAGACAATCGTGAGGAAGAGCTCGGTCGGATAAAGGATGCTGTAGGTGTGGCATCAAAACTACCGCTTCGGGTAAATGGAGGCCACGGACTGCATTATCATAACGTGAGGTCTGTCGCGGCAATAGCGGGTTTTGCCGAGCTCAACATCGGCCATGCCATTATTGCACGGGCGGTGTTCTCAGGTCTCGGAGAGGCAGTGGCCGAAATGAAAAGGCTAATTGATTCGGTATCTTGCTAAAAAGGGTCTATTTCTTTTTAGGTCCAAATCCTTGTGGCACGTCCCCGAGGTCGCCCTCGCCAAAGAGGAAACCAACCATATGCTGTTCAATGTGGTCGAGATTTTCTGGATCAGCCGAAGACAGTTGATTTTCATTAATGATCAGGACGAGTCGTTCAAGCCACTGCGTCCAGCCCTCTTTTGAAACGTTCTCAAGAATTCTCTGGCCGAGTTCGCCCGGGTAGGGTGCTGTGTCGAGTGCATCAGCTTCTCGTTCGAGAACAACGCATTGTACAGTTGCCATGGTAGAATGAGCGTATATTGATTGTGGCGTTAAGCAGCCATCATAACCAGTATCCGCCACATTCGGCAAACTAGGGATGGTCTCAGAGTTGGATTGATCTGCGTGCCAACCTTATAAAATACGGGGACTATGCTATGAATTCGATTTTACCTGAACAGTTGGCGGTCACTGCGCCCGCGCGAGCTAAAATCGCACAAATGCTGCAAGAGGCCGACGAGTCGATTGATTCGGTCAGAATATTTGTATCTGGTGGTGGTTGTGGCGGTATGAATTATGGTATGACCTTTGCCGAAGCTCTGGAGAAAAGGGATTGTGTTCTAGAAGATGCGGAAGGTTGTAAACTGGTTGTTGATCCAATAGCACTTTGTTATTTACAGGGTGCAGAAGTCGACTATGTCAACGATGGGGTTAACACCAGTTTTGTATTCAATAATGTGTTTAAGGCAGTTGGTGGCAGTGGCGCCTGCGGTGGTTGCGGTGGGGCACACTAGGTAGGTTTCGCGCTCCCCCAGCGGGCCTGATTTTAGACGAATGTTCTACCGAAGGCTTCCGTGAAGCAGGCAAAGCGGATACTGCTCATTACACCTTATGGAAGTTATAGAACTGCCGCATATGTAACAGTAACAGGGCAATTGGGTTTTGACTGTATCATTGCTTCAACCGGGTACCATGCGGTTTCACATGCGCCGGGTAGCACAATTATCAGTTTAGAGGGCGGCAGTACCAATTTAGATTTGGGCCGACTGCAGAAGCAACATCGCCGTACTCCTTTTCAGGGTGTTATCGCAACAGACGATTCTGTCGTAGAGATCGCTGCTGCGTTGACTGAACGTTTACGTCTACCGGGGAATTCAGTCGAAGCCGTTCGTCGCACCTGTCGCAAAGACTTGCTCAAGAAAGCATTGCTTAACTCCCCTGTACTTTCCCCAAAGGGATTCGAAGTAGGGCTAGATCGTCCCTATGAATCCCAGATTTTATTTGCCTCTTATCCCTGCGTCGCCAAGCCTTTGACGTTATCAGCCAGTCGAGGGGTGATAAGAGCCGATAATTCTGAGCAGTTGAAGGCAGCACTGGCAAGAATCTGGAGGCTGATTCAAAAAGAAGGCGAAGACGACTACCCTGTCGCTCTGGTAGAGCAATTTATATCAGGAAAGGAAATCGCTGTAGAAGGATTACTTTCGGACGGTGACCTGAGCACTTTAGCAATTTTTGACAAGCCGATTCCATTAAATGGCCCCTACTTTGAGGAAACGATATACGTCACACCATCGGCATTGAGTGAGACTGAACAACAAGAGGTGCAAGCAGTGCTATCCCAAGCCTGTCAACTGCTAGAACTGCGGCAGGGTCCCGTACACGCCGAATTTCGGTTGAATGAGCAAGGAATCTGGATAATCGATATAGCCAGCCGATCGATCGGTGGGCAATGTAGTCAGCTGATAAGGGCCGGTACCGGCGTTACGCTTGAAGAGTTGATTGTCAGGAATTCAGTAGGCGAAAATGCCACAAACCAGGTAATCAAAAAGGCGGTCGGTGTGATGATGATACCAGTACCTGGAAGTGGGGGAATTCTTAGAAGGATAGAAGGACTCGGAAATGCAGCCCGGGTATCCGGTGTCACGGGCGTGGAGCTAGATGCCAGGCCGGGCCAGATTCTGACGCCCTGGCCAGAGGGTTGCGCCTATCCAGGATTTATTTTTGCTGAAGCAAAGTCAACAGACAAAGTTATCAGAGCACTGAAGCTTGCACATGCAGAACTGAAATTTGTATATTCGCCATCTTTGCCGGTTCGTGTGGCGGCAGCAACATCTAGGTCGCAACAAACTAGAACTGGTAACGTGCGCCAATAGAAATTATGTTGGCCTCACCTGTCAAACGATTGCCCAGGAATTCAAGTTCTATATTGAAGGCGCCATGCTCACCTAGACGCAGGCCAATTGCGCCTCGGTACTCTAAGTCGATATTCTGAGTATCATTAAAGTAGTTTTGAAGACCATTTGTGTTTGTATACAATGGTCCGCCGACGAGTCCTCGAAAATAGAAGTTACCGCTAGATCTATACGACAGATACACACCAACATCTTCAAGCGAAAAAGACTGCTGATAAGGATCAGTACGAAGTGCAGTGGTGGAGGCTGCTGTTCCATTGGTCCTTCCCACGAGGAAGGATAGAGCCGGGAAACGACTATGAATATGGAAAAGGGGTTGCTGACTGGCATCGCCAGAAAAGCTATTGAAGATGATTGTGTCCCCGGTCGCGGTATAACCAGTCGGATATCCCCAGTCACTCAATTGCAAGGCTTGCAGACCGGTTTGCCCGAATGTGAGTCCAGATACGCACAGACACAGCAGCCCTAGGAGCAGTCGTATCAATTTTGTATGCATGGGTATAAGGGTTAACGCTTATTGACAGAGTCAATTATATCACGGTGCGTTCATCTATGTCGAAAGGATCATATAAATGATATGCGTGTAATCAACTATTTACAGCTGTTATGTAAAATAGAATGTCACATTGTTGGTGGAAATATCTGTGCAGGACAGAAAGCGAATTTCACTGGGTTGGTGCTCGAATCCGCTACAAGTCTTTTATTGTCGCGCCGCCGCCATGCTGGAATACCACTGATTGTTTGCGGGTAAACCGTGTAATACCTTCTGGGCCATATCGTGATCCACCAAGACCGGAATTCTTGAAGCTCATCTTTTCCGCCGACTCGTGTGCACTGCCGATCAGGTCGACATCGTTGCAATAGATCCCACCAGCGTCTAGGGTCAGAGCCACGGCTTCGGATTTATCCAAGTCGCCAAAAACTGCCGCGCTAAGCCCGTACTCTGAATCATTGGCCAGATAGACTGCTTCCGAAGTTTCTTTAAACGTCATGATGGGTATGATGGGTGCGCATGTTTCTTTTCTCATCAATAACATTGAATGATCGACATCGGTGACGATCGTCGGTCGGAGCCAGCTGCCGCCGTGTTGTTCAATGACGCCACCTGTCAAAAAGCTGGCATGTTTTTCCTTTGCATCGTTCAGATGCTTGTCTATGATCTGAATCTGCTTAGCAGAAATAATCGGCCCTATAGCGCCCTTGGCAGGGTCTTCTATATTGAGTGTAATTTTCTCAGCCAAGGACGAGATGAGATGGATGAAATTCGAAGCTAACGACTCGTGGACGTATACTCTTTCAATTGAAAAACAGGCCTGGCCTGTGTTTACGGTCGCGCAATGCAAAATCGCCTGTGCGGCGCGTTCAATATCAGCACTTTCCAGAACGATAGCGGGGTCTTTCCCACCAAGTTCCAAGAACGCCGGTTTTAACTGGCTGGCTGCACGTGCAGCAACCTGTCGGCCTGTTTCAACACTGCCGGTGAAATTGACCGCATCCACAAGATCGATGAGATTGTTTCCAGTAAACGCTGTACCCGGAACAACATCGACTACGGTATGTAATCCAGCTATGTCACCCAGGACTTGATTAACGGCTTCGATAAACCGAGGCGTGATTTCACTGGGTTTGACGATGACAGAGCAGCCAGCTAGAAGCGCTGGTACAGCATCCAGAAACGAAAGAATCAGAGGATAGTTCCACGGCGAAATGACGCCAACGACAGAATAAGGCACAAAGACCTGCAAATGAGAAACGTCTGCGCTGCCGGATTGCATACGTTTGCTCTGTAGTATGTCGATCGCTTGGCTCACTCGGCCGTGTGTTATTGCTTGGAGAGCGTCAACTTCCATCACCGACAGGCCCCAACGGCCGGTGTCGACACACAGTGCCTGTGTCAATTGATCTTTATGCCTGGCAAGTCCATCGGCAAACTGCCTGAGAATCTCTCCCCTGTCGCTGACATGTAAAGAAGACCAGTCGACCTGATTGTCGCGAAGTCGGGATATTCTGGACGCGAGTTCACGTTTTGTGGGTTCCACGAATGCATAGTCGATGTCGCCCGTATGGGGGTTTCTTACCGGTATTTGTGTCATAGCGAGGTGAGTATTTACTAGAGTCAAAATAACGCTGTTGCTTTAAGAGGACATTACCGGACTTAGGATAACTCAGATTGTTGCAGAATACGGTTTACGTATGAAGATTACAGTGATCGGTGCTGGACTGGCTGGGTTAACCGCAGCACATCGACTTCAGCAGGCAGGATTCTCTGTCAATGTTCTCGAGAAATCGCAGTCTCCAGGGGGCAGGATGGCAGAAGCCCACGACCTTGGATTGAATTATCTAACTGGTGCGCGGCTGATCTACTCATTCAGTAAATCTGTTATGCGGTTGGTTCGAGAACTTGATCTGGCAGGCCAACTCCGTCATGGACTGACGACCCCTGTATCGACCTGTTCACTGATGGGTGAACATCCAGTCCAGATGAGCCCGGGACCTCGGTTGATCTTCAACTCGCCACTGAGTGGTGGCCAGAGGTGGCGCCTCCTGCAACTGGCACTGTGGTTGGCTGCGCGGCGTTTCTCAGTAAATCCAGATCGGTTATTGGATTGGCATGATTACGACGAAGGATCACTGTACGAGTTCTTCAATCAAAGGTCTCTGGGTCAGGTTTCTAAGATATACATAGAGCCAATTTTTCGTGGTGCCCGGGGCTGGCGCATGACCGATGTATCTCCAGTATTTTTTCTCAGCACGGCAGCTCATATGCATGGAGCCAGCGCTTACACGTTCGACGATGGAATAGGTGCGCTCACCGAGCGACTCGCACAAAGCTTAGATGTAACATATTGCGCAGATGTCAAAAATGTGATTCGAACTGTATCGGGGGGTTGTGAGCTCTCTTATGAGTTGAAAGGCTTGTTGTATTCAGCATGCGCTGATCTGGTGATCTGTGCGGTACCCGGTCCTTTATCGGCAAGGATTGTCTCAGAGCCTACGCTTGAAGAGGCTCAGTTTTTCAAGTCTGTGAAATACAGCAGTGGGTATATTGTGCATTTCGGCATCAACCGATCTGTTGAACCGTATGTCCGTTTCCTTAGTCGGGATGTAAACACTTCAATAGCGGCGGTAGAAGTTGTCGATCAATCTAGAACTGCCTCAAGTTATCTTAGTCGCATATCTGTTTATTTATCACCTGAGATGGTTATAGATCTGAAAAATAAGCCGGTAGTTGATGGAGAGTTGCCTTCTATTTGGAATGATTTGCCGGATGATGTCGCAAGGCACCTCGAGCCTGGTTATGGGCATGTTGTTCAGCAGAGGATACAAAATATGTTGCCCCTGTTCTATCCGGGTTACCTTAAGGAACTGAGTGCGTTTGAACGTTATCAAACTAATAGTAGAAAGCAGATCTATTATGCGGGTGACTATCTGTCCCATGCTCTCCTCGGAGGCGCCTGTCGAAGTGGTGAAGACATAGCACAAGCTGTTATTTCCAATTGGTCTGGCTGAATCTTTAGCTCATTGGCATTGGGCTGATCGAGAACCAGCCCCTTAATACATGCTATGATTGTCGGGTAGTGGCGTTGGTTTGTAACGACGCTGCTCTGATTAATAAACCAAACAGAAGTGTGAGGATATGAGTATGAGACAAATGATGAAAAAGACAGTGAGTACAATGCGACGCACGATGGTCGCAGCTGCACTCGTATCGATTGCAGCAAGTCCAGTCTATGCCGGTGAGGTAAAGATTGGCGTGTTGAACGGTTTGACGGGGCCAATTCCAGATCTTTCTGCCGTAATCCTGGAAGCGGAACTAGCTGCTGCGGCATACATCAATGCGAACGGCGGTATGTGGGGAGGCGACACCCTCGTATTGGCGAGCGGTGATTCTGGTTGCGACGCGAAAGCTGCCGTAGACGCAGCAAATAAGATCGTCAATGTGGAGCAGGCTTCTATTATCGTGGGGCCTCTTTGTTCAGGCGCGACGATTGGTGCAACCCAAGCTGTAACCATTCCAGCAGGCGTGGTGAATATTTCACCGTCGGCGACTTCGCCTGCAATCACTGGACTAGACGATAACGATTTGGTATTCAGGGTCTGTCCCTCCGATGCGTATCAGGGTGTAACGATCGCAAAACTTGCGCGAAGCATGGGGTATTCGAAGCTGGCCACCACTTATGCAAATGATGACTATAACGCTGGTCTTCATGATGTTT
Source organism: Gammaproteobacteria bacterium (assembly GCA_022450155.1). Taxonomy (NCBI): domain Bacteria; kingdom Pseudomonadati; phylum Pseudomonadota; class Gammaproteobacteria; species Gammaproteobacteria bacterium. Next base: position 132,665 of record JAKUQR010000007.1, read on the forward strand.
TTGTCAAAGCATTCAAGGAGCTCGGTGGGACAATAACGGGTGATCAGATGCATGAGGCGAATAAGGCATCTTACCGTTCCGAGCTTGCAACACTCTCGTCCGGTGGCCCTGAAGCGCTGGCTCTATTTGCGTATTACAATGGCAGTGGGATTACGATCATGCGTCAAAGCCTAGAAAACAGTTTTTTTAGTAAGTTTATCGGTGGCGACGGGATGATAGCGCAGGAGGTGATCGATGAAATTGGCGCCGACAATCTTGGCGATGCAGTTTTCACAAAAGGAACAGCCGACCAAAGTTCAAGCCATTTCAAGACCTTTGCCGGTCTGTTTGATCGGCCATCTGATCCTTATACCGCCCAAGCCTGGGATGCGGTAATGATCGCTGCACTGGCGCTGGAAAGTGCCGGTAGTGCAACACGAGATCTCATCGCTCATGTGCGGTCAGTAGCCAATGCACCAGGTGTTGAGGTGGGACCTGGGGATTGGGCTAAAGCCAAAGCACTCCTGGCTGCTGGGAAAGACATCAACTATCAGGGCATCGCTGGCGAAAATGAGTTTGATGCTAACGGCGATGTTGCCGGTATCTACGGCAAAAGTGTTGTAAAAGATGGAAAGTGGGCGGAAACCTTGATCGATTAGGCATCCGCAGTTTAAATTTGTTGAAGAAGATAGCCCCCATTTAGTGGGGGCTATTTTTTCTAGTAAATATATGGTTAGGTGAGCTTCGACTGGTTCGGTTTGGACAAGTGCGATCCGCTAAGAGGTTGCTTCTGCGCTCTGTTATCAGTGGTTGGCCGACGTTCGGGCAGGATGCCACCTGCATAGCGTTGTAGTACAACCTGCAACAGTAAACCAATCAGAAATATCCTGAAATAGGCGGCTTTAACGGCCAACTCTGCGGGCAAGCGACCAGTGAGTACCTCGCTGAACGACCAAATCCCCCACAAGAGGAATGCCCCGAGTACGGCGCCTCGGTTATTACCGCTGCCACCGGCGATCAGCATAACCCAAACAAGGAAGGTTGTTGTCAAGGGTTCGGTCGCGCCAGGGCCAATGAACTTGATGTAGTGGGCCGTAAGTCCTCCCGCCAATCCCATTAATACGGATCCACAGACAAATGCTTCAATACGAAACCGTTCTACATTCTTTCCGGCAGCTCTTGCAGACTGTTCATTTTCTCGGATTGCAGTCATCAGACGACCCCAGGGCGCCAAACGTGCTCTTTCAATCAGAAAATAGAATACCGCGACTACAGCCAAGACTAACAACATGAAGCCGATTTTGTTCCAAGGTTCGGATAGGGTTTCGAAAGGAAGAGGAATTTTGGCAATGCCGCGCGCACCGTTAGTGGCCCAGATCTCGTTTTTTAGGATCAGCCGGAAAATCTCACCGATCCCAATTGTTGCTATTGCTAGATAGTCACTTCTTAGGCGTATACACAGCAAGCTGACGAGCCAGGCAATAACTGCAGTCACGGCCATCGCGCCGACCAGACCCAATGCGATGGGTAGATCGTAACCGCCTAGATGAGACGTAGATTCAGCGGTGGTTAGGATGGCTGAGACATAGGCGCCTATAGCAAAAAATCCAGCAATTCCCGCGTTAAAAAGACCTGTGAAACCCCACTGGATGTTGAGCCCCAGGCACATAATGGCGTAGATGCCACCCATCGTCATCAGTGACACAAAGTACAACATGTAGCCGTAGGCTTGTGCTGAGTCCATCCTAGAAAACCCTTCCGCGAAATAGACCGCTGGGTCGCCAAATCAGCATTATGATCATCAGCGCAAATGCCACCCCAGCCTTATAGGCCGGTGAAAGCAGTGGGGTATCCCCCAACCACGGGTATGCCGACAATTCCTCTGCCAGGCCGACCACGAGGCCGCCGACCATCGCGCCGTAAGGTTGCCCGATACCGCCCAAAATTGCAGCGGCAAACATTGGCAGCAACATGTAAAACCCCATCATCGAGTGCAGATGAGAATCCCAGCCCAGAAACACGCCTGCAGCTGTAGCGAGCGAAGCACCAAGCACCCAAGTTGCTTTAACAACACTTTCAGTCCTAATGCCAGTCAGTTGCGCTAATTCAGCAGAATCACTCATTGCACGCATCGCCTTACCGGTTTTGGTATGGGTCAGCACCACATGTACTACGATCATCAGTACGATAGAAAAACAAACTATCCAGATGTGCTTGGGAGAAAGACGCAGTGTGTCAAATAGAATCATAGGCATCTGGATTCGACCGGGTGAATAGGAGAACGTATCAACACCCCAGATTATTTGAACTGCCGACCGCGCCATCAAAGCGATGCCAAACGATGCAACTATGAGAATTGTGGATTTAGAGGCTCGAAATGGTTTGTAGAAAGTATGATCGATGCCGAGAGCGACGAGGCTCGTGAACAACATCGCGATCGGCAATATGACTAACGGATGCAACCCGGAAAACTGCATCAGCGAATAGGTGGTATAAGCGCCGATCAACATAAGTTCACCATGGGCAAAATTAGCAAACCGAAGGATACCGAAAACCAGCGAAACGCCAATCGCGCCGAGTGCATAGATGCTGCCGAGCACGACGCCGGGAATCAAATAAAAATTAATAAAATCCACGCTAAAACCGTTATCCACCTAAAAACATTTTTGCGATTTCTGGGTCGTTCAATAGGTCGATCCCCTTTCCCGAGGTGCGATTCTGACCATCGACAAGAACGTATGCCCGGTTGGCAACAGCGAGCGATTGTTTCGCATTCTGCTCTACCATCAGGATCGGTACACCAGAGGCATTGATCTGCCGTATGATTTGAAAAATTTCATTTCGATAGATCGGACTTAACCCCGCTGTAGGCTCATCCAGCATCAGGATCGTTGGTTCGAGCATCAGCGCTTTGCCTATCGCGACCATCTGCCTCTGCCCACCCGATAATTCACCAGCTACCTGCTTCTTTTTCTCTGCTAATGGCGGAAACATCTCGTATATTTCCTGTAGACGCGGCCGAAAATCATCTTTTCTGATATAAGCGCCCATCTCGAGGTTTTCCTGTACGGTTAGAGTCGGAAATACATTGTTAGTCTGGGGGACATAGCAAACGCCTTTGTTAACAACCTGTGCGGGATCCATGTTGGTGATCTCTTCACCGGCGAGATGAACTGACCCGCCGGACAAACGGAGTAGCCCAAATACGGCTTTCAAGGCTGTGGACTTTCCTGCCCCATTGGGACCGATGACGACAACAATCTCGCTGGTATTTACTTGCAGTGAGACCCCGTGGAGAATATCGGCCTCGCCGTAGCCCCCCGATAAATTATCTATGCTAAGTACAGGCATCGGTCAGCTCGACGCTACGTCTATATCGCCACCAAGATAGGCATCTAGTACGCGTGGGTCGGCGCGCACAGACCCCATGTCGCCTTGCGTAAGTACTGCACCCTCTACCATGACGATAACAGGATCACACAGACGAGCGATCATATCCATGTTGTGCTCAATGATGCAAAAGGTGTAATGCCTCTCTCTGTTAAGTCGCATAATCATTTCTGCCAGATCGCCGAGCAGCGTCGGATTGACGCCAGCTCCTGGTTCGTCCAGTAAGACAATATCAGGATCAGCCATCATCGCACGGCCAAGTTCAAGTAGTTTTTTCTGGCCGCCCGAAAGATTGCCAGCGAGCTCATCAATCACGTGGATGAGGTGTAGGAACTCCAGTACATCCACTGCTCGATCGCGAACTTCTTTTTCGCGTTTGGCGACGTTGCCAGGCGACAGCAAGGCATGAAACAGGTTCTCACCTGACTGTTCTGCTGGCACCAGCATAAGGTTTTCAAGGACGCTCATCGCAGCAAATTCCTGTGGAATCTGGAAGGTACGCATGATTCCGAGGTGAAACAATTCATGAGCTGGTCGGCCAGTAATATCAGCGCCTTGAAATTGGATTCGACCACTGTCGGGTTTCATTGCACCAGCGATCAGATTAAAGATTGTTGTCTTTCCCGCGCCGTTGGGGCCTATGAGGCCGGTAATAGATTGGGCTTCGATGATAAAGCTGCACCTATTGACGGCGGTCAGTCCACCAAAACTTTTGGTGATTGCGTCTACGGTTAGCATCGGACCGACGAGTCAGTTAAAGAGTAAGAAAACTATTATTGCAAACAGAACAAAATATTTAACCGATCTTGTCTAGATTCTGAGTCAGGATAGAAAGGTCCTGATTGTTCAGAGGCAGTACCGGTTCTCGACACTGGCCCACGTTAAAGCCTCGATAATTTGCAGCACTCTTTACAGCCGAGTTGTAGACATGGGTCCAGATGAAAAGCTGGGAAGGCAATAGGCGTTGCCAAAGAAGATTAGCTTCACTGAGCTTGCCTTCCTGTACTAATCCATACAGTTCGACTGCTTCTTCTGGAATGAAATTGATCGCTCCCCAGACGCAGCCGACACAGCCAGCGGCCAGAGCTGGGTAGGTTATGGGGTCTCCTCCATTAAAGACCTTTCCTTCGGTCTGCAATAGCTGCTGAATACGCACCAGATCCCCAGTACTGTCTTTGATGTAATTAATGTTGTCGATCTCCAGCAATTTTCTGAAAAAGTCTGGTGTTATGTCGAAACCGGAATGTACTGGGATGTTGTAGACCATGATTGGGAGGTCTGTAGATTCGGCGACTTTCTCAAAGTGGTGATATACACCAGCAGCATCAGGCCCTTCAAAATAGGGGGGTAGAATCATGGCCGCATTGGCCCCGTGATCAGCTGCGTGCTTGGTCGCATCAATCGTGTCACGTAAGCTGATCGCAGAGGTCTGTGCAATAAATTCGGCTCGGTTTTCTACGTGTTTGCCAGTGATTTTAACTAAGTGACGTTTTTCTTCAGTGGTGAGGTAAGCAAACTCACCAGTGCCCCCGCAGGCGAGGATGATGTCGGTTTTTGCCTCTATCATTCGATCAATGTGCAGTAAATAGCCCCGCTCGTCGATGGTGTCATCGTCTTTGAAGAGTGTGCATACTGGGACGCAGACGCCTGATAGTTCGCTCATCAATCTATTCCTTAAAACAACGATAACTCCAATTAGGGCTAAAAGTTTACCTAATTACCAGGGCAGTATACACACTGCCCTAGGTCAGCTTCGCTCGGACACAACGCATATAACAGTTATGGCGCTCGGGTTCTGGCATAAGCGTAGCAGTTCGATGGTCAACTGGGTCATTGTGCAGATTGGCAGGTTACAGGCAGTCCGGTTACATTAGTAGCTTGAGTGTGAGAGTAGACCAAGTGTAACGAACGTGGGTCGTTATGAACTGATTTATTGGGGTGAATGTGCTGCTGAATTCGGTCGACTCCTAGGTAGTTTTATACGCTCAGAAGGAGTACATACTTTGCCTAACAAAATTCAGATCCTGAATCCGCCGGGGCTGGGCCCGGCGCAAGGTCTTTATTCACAATTAACTTATGTTCCACCTGCTACGGCTACTTATCACATCGCGGGGCAGTTGTCGGTAGGGAAAGATGGTGCGGTTGTGGGCAGGGAAGACTTCGCAACACAGTTTCACCAGGTCTATGCCAATCTCGGTGATGTTTTAAGCGCGGTTAGAGAAGGTTATGACAGTATAATTACCATGAACACGTATCTTACCGACGAGAATTTAGTCCCAGAGTTTATGAAACTGCGAACTGTTTTGTTTGCCAAGATTTTTGCAGGGCCCAATTACCCTCCAAACACATTGCTCATCGTCAACCGACTTGTTAAGTCAGAATTTCTTATTGAGGTTCAGGCTGTCGCTGCTAAGACTTCTTAAATCGTCAACTGTGCAAATAGAGTAGATCTATTGTCTCTACTCAGAGTCCTCTATTGTACTGAGGCCACGCTTGTCCAGTTCGGCTAGGACTTTGTCTGTTTTTTGCAAATGATCCATACCCATCCCTCGTAGGATGGGACTGGTTTTGCTGAACATGATATTGGTGTAGGTGGTGATTTCTATACGGTTACCCCATGGGTCAAGAAAATCTAGAAATCGGCCATTGAGGAGAGTAACGTCCATGTTGATCAGAGTTTTACGGACCAGTTCTTTGTCATCCACGGCAATGCCGAAGTGACGTTTGTCATCGGGCGTTTGCGTTCTACCTTTTGCAAAATTGATGAACTGGTCACCGAAATAGATAAATGCGGCGTCCTCGGTCTGACTCGTGATCGTAAAATTGAGAAAACTGCCATAAAAGGCCAATGCTTCGGCGATATTACCAACCTCTAGAGCTAGATGATTGATGCCAATGGCAGTTGCTTTGGTGGGGATAGTCATGAATCAGTTTAGCGTGTCGTTTTAGGTGTTGGTGTCTTGTCTGAATTATGAGCCAAATTCAGCTAGTTACGATTTATCGCAGCGCCAGTGTACCTGCTCCAGTTAGACCGTATTGGACCAGGCTTTTCTATTTCTGTCACCAGGAACCGTAATCCTGAAATGGATATCTCTAAACCTCGCAAGCGGTAAACGGGCCTGAGTCAGACCGCTGCCCATTTCCCTGGTGGCCCCAGGGTCTTGGCCAGGGATAACACAATGCTAGGCGGAGAACAATCGACGACAATATCATTACCCACAATTCGAATATTGTGGATTTGAAGGTGAGTTATCCTTAGACAAGAGCAAATACTGCCAATCGGGTCATGAACTCATATGTTTCATTTACGTCACATATAACGGATACGTGGGTCAAGTCGGGCATAGGAAATATCGACTACGAAATTGACTAAAACGAAAACAGACACAACCAACATGGTTAATGCCTGAATCAAGTTATAGTCTGAATACAGTACCGAGTCGACCAGCAAACGCCCTAAACCGTTCAGGTTAAACACCTGTTCTGTAACCACCAGACCGCCCATAAAGAAAGAGAACTCCATCCCAATTACGGTGACAACCGGCAACAATGCATTCCTAAGCGCGTGGCGATTGATCACTCTTCTATGAGCGATACCTTTCGCGTATGCGGTTCGTACATAGTCTTCTCGCAGAACGTCGAGTAATGCGGAACGGGTCATTCGCGCAACCACTGCGGAGTATCGGTATCCTGTCGCCAGCGCTGGCCACACTAGGTGCGCCATATTTCCCCAAAAATCATCAAGCGGTGAAACATATTCTATTGGCGGTAACCAAGGCTCTCCGAATAAGTTTTGGCTCGTAATAAGGAGTCCTAAAATGATCATAATACCCAACCAGAATGATGGAATGGAGACGCCCGCAATAGAGATGATGCGCACGACATAATCGATCCACGTGTTCTGCTTAAGGGCTGCAACTACACCAAGCGGTACAGCAATTAGCACAGAAAACATGGTTGCCATAACAGCAACCTGGAGTGATAGTGCAAACCGAAGTTCGAACTCCTCCAAAATAGGGCGCCCGGTCCACATAGACTCACCAAAGTCCAACCTTAAAATCCCACCAATAAACTCAAGAAATTGAGTTAACAGCGGATCATTCAGTCCGAGTTGGTTTCGGCAGAGTTCCAGTAGAGACGGATCGAGGTCCATACCGTAGTCGACCCACCTGGCAAGGCAGATATCTCCAGGCAATACTCTCATTAGAAAGAAAACCAGAATCCCAGCGCCCAGCAGGGTCGGAATCATCAGCAGCAGGCGTTTTAGAATATAGTGTCTCAAAACAGCTCTCTGGTGCGTCGCAGATATCAGGAATCGCGTTGCATTTGGTAGGGTGAAGTCTGGTTGAATGATGTATCTAATTTGTTTTCCATGAGATATCTTGGTATCAAGTCCGAGTCGGGGATAACTGTGCTTGTTGTCTGACAATCGTAACTTTACTAAACAGCAAGTGAAACACTAATTTCGTGGGTTTCTGATGAACAATAACCGTGGGATTGGATAAAACTAAACTGGGCCTGATCGGTGCCGGCACTATTGGCAAAAGACATCTGCAGGCGATCTCTGAGGTGACTGAAGCTGAGCTGGTGGCGATTGTCGATACAGACCCGCTAGCCGAATCAACCGCCGTAGAAAACGACGTCAGTTTCTTTGCATCAGTTAGTCATATGCTGCAAGACAAGCAGCCCGACGGCGTTATTGTCTGTACCCCGACCGAAGTACATCTGGGGCCAGTTCTGTCGTCGCTCAAGCACAACACCCATGTGCTAGTGGAGAAGCCCATTGCACCATCTCTTGAAGAAGCACAACAGATTATCGAGTGTTCAAAGGTATTCAATAGGCAGGTATTGGTCGGACATCACCGGCGCTATTACGAAGTAATAGAACAAACAAAGTTAGTGATTGAAAACGGGGTTTTGGGTCAACTGGTTGGCGTGGGCGGCATCTGGGCTGTTCGAAAAGCAGATTCATATTTCGAGCCAGAGTGGCGCAAGCAGCGAAGTTCAGGACCGGTTCTAATCAATCTAATTCACGAAATTGACATGCTCAGATATGTTTGTGGAGAAATTGTCTCGTTGTCAGCCAAAGTCAGCAGAGGACTTCGAGATCACCCTAAAGAGGAAACTACTGCGCTTTTGTTAGAGTTCCAGTCAGGGGCGCTAGGAACATTTTTGTTGTCGGATGTTACACCTTCTCCTTGGACCTGGGAGCAGGCTACGGGAGAAAATCCGAATTTCCCCAAGACCTCACAAAATGTCTACCGGTTTATCGGTTCTAAGGCGTCGCTGGATTTTCCGAATCTGGTTCTGTGGAGGCATAGTGGTGGTGATCCCGACTGGCTCCACGAAATTAGCTCTGAAGTTATCGAGGGTAAGATCGGAGATGCTTACGCTGACCAGATTCGTCATTTCTGCGCGGTGATTGAAGGCACAGAGCAGCCTAGAATCAGTGCCACGGATGCCGCGAAGACCTTGAAGGCCACTTTGACAGTTTTTGAAGCATCGGAAAAAGGAACGGAGATTCAATTATGAGAGCCTGCTCTCAAAGCCTTTTCAGGGCAAAAGGATAACAAATGACTAACACCACACTTCTCAACCGACGAAACCACTTATTTGGTAAGGGGTCGACTCTGTTCTATGAAAAACCCGTACAACTCGTGCGAGGGGAAGGCGTTTCTATGTACGATGAGTCTGGACGCCGTTATGTTGACCTTTACAACAATGTACCGTGTGTAGGTCATTGTCATCCCCATTTTGTAGAATCTGTATCACGCCAAATAAATACTTTGAACGTCCATAGCCGGTATCTGCATCAATCGATTCTAGACTATGCTGACCGACTAATTAATACTCATCATGAGTCAATTGAAAGTGTAATTTTTAGCTGCACCGGTACAGAGGCCAATGAAATCGCTTTGCAAATGGCGAGAATGGTAACTGGAGGCCGAGGTATTGTATGCACCGACGCTGCTTACCACGGAAACAGTGTTGAGGTTTCGAAGCTAACTCGTCCAAAGGACAATCGGGGCGAAGTGCGATCCATACCGTTTCCAGAGACCTACCGCACTGATACTGATGATCTCAAGGAACATTTTCTCAGAGAGCTCCAATCAGTGATCGACTCTTTTCGTGAAGACGGTATACCGTTTGCGGGTATGCTCGTATGTCCAATACTAGCTAATGAAGGCCTGCCAAATATTCCCGTGGGATATATGAAGGCGGCCGTTAAACTTGTTCATCAAGCTGGTGGAGTATTTATCGCTGATGAAGTTCAGGCCGGGCTTTGTCGTACTGGTCTGTGGTGGGGGTATGAGCTAATGGACTTCGTGCCCGATATTGTCACCATGGGTAAACCTCTAGGAGGTGGTATACCCCTTGCAGCAACAGCTGCATCAACGGAAGTTACTGAAATGTTCCGTCGACATACCCGTTATTTCAACACTTGCGCATCAAGTCCAGTGCAAGCCGCGGCTGGAAATGCTGTGCTTGACGTAATTGAACAAGAAAATCTCCGTGAAAATGTGACTACTGTTGGCCAGTTTCTACACGAACGATTCCTTCAAATCCAAGCGAAACATAAGTCAATTGGAGATGTTCGTGGGCATGGTCTTTTTCGGGGGCTTGAATTTGTTACAGACTTGAAAAGTAAAGCTCCAGATAAACAGAGTGCAGTACGCGTGGTTAATGAACTTAAAGATCGAGGTTTTCTGACAGGAAATGCTGGCGCATACAACAATGTTCTTAAGGTTCGCCCACCTCTTGTGTTTTCAATAATTGATGCGGAGGAGTTTTTAGGTGCTCTAGAACAGACACTTGAACATTTAGATGCTTAATGATTTGTCGTGGGCGGCCGCTCACAATGCACTTGCAAGCTGGGATATCCAGACCCAGGATATCGAGTCCCTAACTCTTACCGAAAACATCGTTTTCAAGATTACGGATGGCACAAAACAGTCTTTTGTTCTTCGCTTACACAGGCCTGGCTATCATAATCTGAACGAACTGCTTTCTGAGCTACAGTGGACTGCGGCTCTTCTGGACGCCGGACTCACTGTTCCTGTGCCCCGGACCACTCGAGACGGTCGACAATATGCGTCTGTCTATCTTGGTAATCAACACCGTTATGCGGGACTTCTCGAATGGGTGGATGGTATGCCAATGGAGAATCTCATTGAAAACAATCCCGATTTAACATTTGTTGAAAATTCTTTCTCACTTCTGGGTGAGGTCATGGCTAAGTTCCATAATCAGGCGGTTTCTTGGACCATACCATTAAAGTTCTCGCGACATTCTTTCGATGCCGACGGATTAATGGGTGAAGCACCATTCTGGGGAAGATTCTGGGAATCCTCTGCTTTAACCCCAGATCAAAAAACATATATTGATACATTGCGGCACAATATTTATGACCTCCTTATTGAGCTCGGTAAAGACCCGCGCACTTACAGTATCATCCATGCCGATCTGCATCCCGCCAACATCGTCGTTGAAGGGAGTCGGTTGCACGTAATTGATTTTGATGATTCAGGTTTCGGCTGGCATCACTACGACATAGCGGTCGCTCTTTTTAACTATGACCTCGACAAGCCCATTGAACATCTGCAGGCAGCTATGATCACTGGTTACCGCAAGTTCCGGTCCATCAGTGACAATGATCTAGCATACGTGCACGTTTTCATGTTGATAAGAGCGATGGTATGTATTGGATGGTATTCGGCACGGCCGGAGGTTACGGCAGGTAGAATAGCTTTACCTCATCTTATCGACTACGTGCGATCAAAAGCCGTCAGGGTAATGGCAAGCCATGGAATTTTGATCGAGCCGATGCCGAGCATTTGAAATAGTTACAAACCGAAAAAGTTAGGTGTTGGAAGGGTGAATCAGAATTGTCTATAAAACTAGCTCCCCGGGCTGGACTCGATCCAGTGACATATGGATTAACAGTCCACTGGTCTTACTGGTTCTATCCCCCCCAAAAGCCCTGAATCTCAAGTCTACCTACGCAATCTGACTCTGCGCATTATGCTGATTCAGGACATGAGATGACAGTAAGCGACATCAGATAGGTACATTTTAGGTTCAGCACAACAATACTGGGAATCGGTTCAGATATAGCCGTAGGGTTTAGCGGGTGGTTCCCGCTAGGCCTGGCCCAGTGATAACAACAAGGAGTGAGGTCGCGCGATGCTCTATAGAGGTCTGGGAAGGGAAGCTTTAGATGTAGCGTATGACAATACCAATGCAGTTGGAATGGAAAAGCGGAATGCCTACATATCAGATTGGGTGAAACGTAGTGAGACGGTAAGCAATGCTTGGTCGCCGAGGAGCAACATCTCATATGGCTCGCGTCCGAGACAGCGACTAGATGTGTTTCCGTGTGGTAGCACTGATGCGCCTACGTTGTTGTATATACATGGCGGCTATTGGCAAATGGGCGATAAAGAGGCCTATGGTTTTATTGGTGATGCGTTGTTGGCGTCCGGCTTTAACTTCGTTCTGGTTGAGTACACACTGGCTCCCGAAGTTCAGATGGATGACATCGTTTCAGAAATTTATGCAGCCATTGATTGGGTGATCGAAAAGATCAGCAAGTACGGCGGAGATCCACGACGAGTTTTCATCTGTGGCCACTCTGCTGGCGGACATCTAACCGCGATGGCCATGAATGACCGGCGCATTGCAGGAGGTATTGCGATTAGCGGGCTGTTTGACCTAGAACCGATTCGGCTGAATTATCTTAACCAAAAGCTGGGATTGGATGAGGCCGAAATGCTACGCAACTCACCCATTCGTCACATTCCAGCCGAATCCAGCCCTCTTATCGTAACGGTTGGGCTGGATGAGTTGCCGGAACTGATACGGCAATCCGAGGACTACTACAATGCGTGGCAAAGTCGAGGCCACGATGGTCAATATCTCCCGATCCCTGGACACGATCACTTCTCAGTGTTGGAGGAACTTGCCAGGGCAGACGGTCTGATTCTGAAGGCTTTAAAGAATCTTGCAGTTAATGGAGGTAAGCCAGAAATGATGGCTTACTGAAAAGGCCTGAACGCTACACTTGGATATATCCATACTGCCGATGAAAGATTGCACTAAGCCCTGGCAAACTTACCAACAATAGTCTGAATATAGTCAGAGTGGGTGAGAGGACAGCCGATGGGAGCATCAAAAACTGTTGGAAAATCTGGCTCCCCGGGTTGGACTCGATCCAGCGACATATGGATTAACAGTCCACCGTTCCAACCACAGCTAATTCAAATAAACGCCTACAAACAAGCATAAACCTAAACTCTGATCCTGTGCTTGTAGGTGGTTTAAGGTCGTTTCGCGACAGAAAGGTCGTTAAGTTAGCAACATTTTAGCAACGGTAGCTAAATTCTTAACTCCGACATACACCTGTTTATTACAGATACAACACTGGCATGGGCGAACTACTGGATTACTTTGATATAGATGAGCCTGATTTAGAGTAGTTGTAGATGGTATTAGTTAGGACTTAACCCAGTTCGATTCTTCCAACATTTGATCGGTGGAAATGTACATTCTTCCAACTACCGTCAATCTTGTGCCAGACACGAGTTTCTTCAAAGGCTGTGGTGCTGTGCTGACCATCACTGGTCGTGCTTTGTACCAGTCTTACATAGGCGACCACAGCAGTATCGCCTAGTAGTCGTGTGTGAGGAGACCTGACACTCGACTTGCGTTTACCTGAGGCAGGACTACCGAAGTAAGTTTCATGGAAACCTAACCCTTCCACTAAGTTACCGAGTGCTTCCGGCTCGAAAGCTGTTAGGGAAAAATCACATAACTCGCGGTAAGTTTCCCAGTCGCCATTATCAATGGCATCAAGTAACAGCATATTTAGCGTTTCCACGTTATTGGTAGTCATGGCTGGTCTCGGAAGATTTGTTTGTGTCTGACTGATCGACCATAAAGTCTAACAGTAGTAACCATTCTCGGACTGTTCCAGTCCATTTAACAAAGTATGCCAAAGGTAGGCGCTGGCCTACCTGTGGGCATCCTATTGCCTATTAAACGGAGAAATCTTATGAAACAAGACGATTATTACAAAGAGTTAGTGAACACAATCCTCGATGAACAAGGTAACAAGCAGCTACCGCCCACCGACAGTCCTCAAGCTGTGATGCTTGCCACTCCAGCACCACCATTCCTAGAGGCTATTAGTCCTAACCAGGCTAGATGGTCGATCCCACCCATAGAGGAGTTCAAATAATGCTGCTACTACAACGACATCAGAACGAATCCATCGTTATCCACAAGGATGGTGAAGCAGATTAACCGATAGTGGTTCGCGTCACCGAGGTCCTACCTACTGGTGACGTAACGCTAGGTTTTATAGGTGACGGCTACACCGTAGTTCGTCAAGAAATATTCTCACAAGAGGATTCACATAAAAGGAGAGGTAAAGAAAATGGACACAAGATCAGTGGTTATTACTCATAACCAATCATCAAGCAATGTAACCGCTCTGCATCCAGAGCAATCAGAAGTTCAACCGCCACCGATGTGGCCAGTGATAACACCTCATCCCGATCCAGTCGGTACTGAAGTCTTCATGGACATCATGACTGACCTCCAAAGGTATCTATTCATCGGTGAAGAAAATGCCCTGACCGTGGTGTTATGGGTGGCTCATACCATGATGTTTCCTGAGTTTGAGCATACTTCAAGGCTGGTGATTACGGCACCGATGAAAGCCTGTGGCAAGACGGTGTTACTGAATGTCATAGATGCGATGACCAATCACTCCATCCCAACCGGAAAGATTACACCTAGTGTGTTTGTAAGGTTATCCGGCAGAGGCGACCTGACATTCTGTATGGATGAAGCGGATAT